>JAWVYP010000049.1:0-13072 GCA_033722655.1 Akkermansiaceae bacterium
AAGGCCAAGACTGTCCATGGCGGGAAACTGTAGCGGCGGCCAATGACCGCCGTTGGATTCGCTCGGCGGTCATAGACCGCCGCTACAGAAGAAGCACACGCCGTTTGCGGCGTCACACCCCCGCCTCAACCCGGCCTTGCGCCCGCTTGAGCGAGGCCTCCACAAACCCCGCGAACAGCGGATGCGGATGATTCGGCTTGGACTGGAACTCCGGGTGGAATTGAGCACCGATATAGAAAGGATGTTCGGGAATCTCCACGATCTCCACGAGTCCCTCATCTGCAGATACCGATGAGATTACCATGCCGGCATCCTGAATGCGGTCCTGGTAATCCGAGTTGAACTCGTAGCGGTGACGGTGGCGTTCGCTGATCTTCTCGGCACCTCCATAGAGGTCCGCTGCCCGTGTGCCGGCGAAGAGAATCGAATCGTTGGCTCCGAGACGCATGGTGGCTCCCATGTCCTCGATGCCCTTCTGCTCTTCCTGAAGGCAGATCACCGGATGCGGAGTCGCCTTGTCGAACTCAGTCGAGTTGGCGCCTTCGAGCTCACAGACATTGCGAGCGAATTCGATGGTCGCGATCTGCATGCCGAGGCAAATGCCGAAGTAGGGAATGGAATGTTCGCGGGCGTATTGGGCGGCCTTGATCTTGCCCTCGGTTCCGCGGTCGCCAAAGCCGCCGGGCACGAGAACTCCGTCGGCACCCTCCAAGAGCTTCTCTCCTCCGTCATCCTCGAGATCCTCTGCGTCAATGCGCACGATCTCGACCTTGGTGTCGTGATGGGCTCCAGCGTGAATCAACGACTCATAGATGGATTTGTAGGCATCCTGCAGTTCGATGTATTTGCCAACCACCGCGATGGTGGTCCTGTGGGTCGGATTGATCACCCGATCGACGAATTTCTCCCAATCCTCGAGCGCCGGTGACGGGGTGTGGCCGAGGCCGATTTTATCCACCACCAGGCGGTCGATCTTGTCGCGGCGCAGGTCGATGGGACATTCGTAGATGCTGTGGTCCACGTCGCGGAAGGCCACCACGTTTTTGTGCTCAACGTTGCAGAACATGGCGATTTTGCGGCGATTGTCTTCATCCAGATCGTGTTCGGTGCGGCAGATGATAATGTCGGGCTGGATACCGATTTCGCGCAACTTGGCGACCGACTGCTGGGTGGGCTTGGTCTTGATCTCCCCCGCCGCGCGGATCAGCGGCAAAAGGGTGACGTGGATGAAGCAGACGTTCTCCTTGCCGACTTCCAGGGCGAATTGGCGCAGCGCCTCAAGGAAGAGCAAGCCTTCCATGTCCCCCACCGTGCCGCCAATCTCGGTGATCAGCACGTCGACATCAGGGTTTTTCTCGGTGACCTGCTGCATGCGGTCCTTGATCTCGTCGGTGACGTGCGGAATGAACTGCACGGTCTTGCCGAGGTATTCGCCCTTGCGCTCCTTGCGGATGACCGAATCGAAGACCTGACCGCTGGTCAGGTTGTTCATCTGCGAGAGCACGCCGGAGGTAAAGCGCTCGTAGTGGCCCAGATCGAGGTCGGTCTCGGCTCCGTCGTCGAGCACGTAGACCTCGCCGTGCTGATAGGGCGACATGGTGCCCGGATCGACGTTCAGGTAGGGGTCGAACTTCTGCATCAACACCTTCAGTCCTCGGGCTTCAAGCAGGGTTCCAATCGAAGCGGCCGCAAGGCCCTTTCCGAGTGAGGAGACGACGCCGCCGGTGACAAAGATGTATTTCATATGCGAGGGATGTGGGACTGGGGAGAGAGGAGAGTGTGGCTGCCGTTCAGGGCATGGAGGAGAAGAGCGACTCGATCGCATCGGCCTGCTCGGGAGTATCGACGCCGGGAGAGGCATCATTCGTGCTGAGCACGTGAATGGAGGCGCCGTGCTCAAGGGCGCGCAATTGCTCGAGCGATTCGGCACGCTCCAGCGGCGATGGCTCCCAGGTGACGAAGCGCTCCAGGAAACTGCGGGTGTAGGCGTAAATGCCCTTGTGACGCAGGACGGATAGCTCCGGGACCTCATTGCGAAAAAAGGGCAAGGGAGAGCGGGAAAAGTAGAGCGCCCTGCCATCCAGCGCACAGACCACCTTGACCACATTGGGATCACTGACCACGGGATCCGTCGATTGGATCGGGTTGGCTGCGGTGGCCATGTCCAGATCGGCCTGACCGACGATCACCGATGCCAGTTCATCGATCAGCGCGGGATCGATCAGCGGCTCATCGCCCTGGATGTTGACGATGTGGGTGGCAGCGGGAACCGCCTTGACAGCCTCTGCCAAACGGTCGGTGCCGCTTGCATGGTCGGCCGAGGTCATCACCACCTTGCCGCCAAAGGATTCCACGGTCTGCTGGATGCGCTCGTCGTCGGTGGCGACCAGGACCTCATCGAGACGCTCACAGTCCTGGCAGCGCTCCCAGACGTGCTGGATGAGGGGTTTGCCGGCGATCTTGTGGAGCGGCTTTCCAGGGAAGCGCGTGGAGCCCCAGCGTGACGGGAGAATGGCTAAAATGTATGGATTCGGGGAAGAGTCTGCCACGCGGCTGGATCGGGTTGCGAAATCATACGGCAGGCCGACACCAGCCGACAAGAGCCGTTATCAAAAAAGATGGCCGGAAACAGGATTTGGATGGTTCCCCTGACCTGAGACGGTTAAATTTCCTGCAACTTTCCGAAATAGCTGCGGTTTCATCTCTCATGTGGAGTTCGCAAGCCATTGAAATCCCCCGCTACTTCATTATGGAACAGGAGCCGTCTACCGCCAGCGCCGAGGGCTCCCTGGACCACATGCTCATGCAGCGCATCGGCCAAGGGGACGAGGAAGCCTTCGCCCAGTTGATCGAGCGCCACCAGAACATGGTGGTCGGCACCGTCGCCAAGATGCTGGGCAATGCGAGCGAAGCCGAGGACATTTCCCAACAGGTCTTCCTGCGCATCTGGAAACACGCCAGGCGCTACAAGCCCAATGCCAAGTTCACCACCTACCTTTTCACCATCACCCGCAATCTGGTGTTCAATGAGATCCGACGTCGCAACCGACGCAAGGAAGTTTCCAGCGATGAGCGCCAAGAAGTCTCGCGCAAGGAGATTGCCGACGCGCCCCAATACCGGCCGGACCGGGAAATGGAGCGCCAGGAACTCAGCGACCTGGTCGACAAGGCCATCGCCAGGCTTCCCGAGCAGCAGCGCCTGGCCGTGGTGCTGCGCCGCTATGAGCAAATGCCCTATGAGGACATCGCCGAGGTCCTCGACCTCAGTCTGTCGGCGGTCAAAAGCCTGCTGTTCCGGGCCAGAACCTCGCTGCGGGAAGCTCTTTCGGGGCATTTGTCCGAGTAATTGCGGCCTTTGAGGGCCCTCAAAAGCCAATTGACCGCAAGGGGGGCCTGATAGTAATCTCCGCACCCGCCCGGTTCGATCCATCTGCGACCGACCAGCTTTTTTATAACCCCCTTTCCTCTGCGCAGTGGGATTCCTTGACGCCCTCAAACGCTGGCGACTGGCCCAACAGGGCCTTTCCACCGGCAAAAAACGCCGCATCCACACCGAGAGCTTGATGGCTCAGGCCCTGGACAACAGTGTCTGGCTGCGCGTTTCCCTGTTCCTGACCTTCACCGTCAGCTGTGCCGTCATGGCGCTCAATGCGGGTCCCGAGTCGACCTTCACCGCCAATCCCAGCACCGGCGCGCTCTACGCCATCGTGCTCTGTGTCACCGCCATTGTCATGAGCCACCTGACGATGCGCGATCGTTGCCACCGCAACAGCCGCATCCTGCTGGTCTATGGCGTCATTCTCGTTCACTTGCTGCTGATCAAGAGCCTGGTGGCCCTCAGCTATTCGGCGGTCCTGCCCGGCAATTACCTGATTTTCGTCCTTCCCTACTGCCTTTCGCCCATGCTCCACGGCATCCTGCTCGGCCGCGCCGTGGGTTGCTTTTCCACCATTTTCTGCACCTTCATGGGCATGTTGCTGGTTCCGAGCGGCGAGGTCCTCAGCTACCTGCTGCTCAGCCTCAGCGCTGGCATGCTCAGCGTGATGGTCGCCCACAACGTGCGCAAGCGGGTCCAGCTCCTCCAGACCGGCATCTACGTGGGTGCGCTCATCGTCCTGATCTGCGTGGTCATCGGCCGTCTCGACATTACTTCGGCCTTCGGTGAGAACGCCGTTGTTAACCTGCAGGAGCTTGGTACGGGTGCCGTCAGCGCGTTCGGAATCGCCCTGCTGACCGCCCTGCTGATCAGCGGCTTCCTGCCCATCTTCGAGGGCACCTTCCACCTCACCACCGACATCAGCTGGCTGGAACTCAGTGATCTCAACCACAAGTTGCTGCGCCGCATGCAGCTCGAGGCTCCGGGCACCTTCCACCACAGTCTGATTGTCGCCTCTCTGGCCGAAGCCGCAGCCGAAAGCATCGGCGCCAACGCCCCCATGTGTCGGGTCTGCGCCTACTTCCACGATGTCGGCAAGCTCAAGAAGCCCGGCTATTTCATCGAAAACCAGCACGAGGGCGCGGAGAACCCACACGACCAGCTGACTCCCACCATGAGTTCGCTCATCATCATCGCCCACGTCAAGGACGGCATCGACTTCGCGGTAAAACACAAGCTCAACCCGCGCATCATCGACGTGATTCAAGAGCACCACGGTGACTCGCTGGTCGCCTATTTCTACCGCCGCGCCCAGGAGCAGAAGCTGGCCGAGATGGAGAAGGTGGACAAGAAACTCGAAAACCCCGAAGACCTGCCCAAGGTCGACGAAAAGAACTTCCGCTACCCCGGCCCGCGTCCCAGCACGCGTGAAAGCGCCATCATCTCCCTTGCCGACACCATCGAGAGTGCCTCGCGCAGCCTGCGCAAGCCGACTCCGGCCCGGATCCGCGCCATGGTCGACGAACTCGTCCGCGCCAAACTCGAAGACGGCCAGCTCGACAATTGCCCGCTGACCCTCAAGGACCTTTCCAAGATCCGCAAGAGCTTCGCCTCGACCCTGCGCAGCATGATGCACACCCGCATCGACTATCCCAAGGACGACGACGGCGGCCCAGCCAGCAAGCGACCCACGTCCCGCGGCAGCGATCTCAGCGATGACAACCGCGTCATCGAAATGCCCAAGAAGGATGCGGAAACCAGCAGCAAGAAAACCCGCAGCAGCCGCAAGAGCCATCTCCGTTCGCAGCGGGCCTGAGTTCCCCAAAAGCCCATGCACATCGAGGTCATATTCGGCAACCAGCAACAAGCCGTCGAAATTCCCGAAAGCTGGCTGACCGCGCTCGAAAAGGTCACGGATCAGACGGTCACCCAGGCGCTCGAACATGCAGCGAGCGACGACAGCCCCTTGCACCACCTGGCGAGTCTGGAAGTCACCCTGGTCGATGATGCCACCAGCGATCGGGTCCACCGCGACTTCATGGACATTGAGGGCCCGACCGACGTCATCACCTTCCACCACGGCGAGATCGTGATCGGCGCCGAGGTCGCCCAGCGCCAGGCCAAGGATTACGGCGAGCCCCTGCTGCGCGAGATCTACCGCTACTTCGTTCACGGCCTGCTGCATCTTGCCGGACACGAGGACGAGAAGGACGAGGACCGCAAGGCCATGGACGCCATCCAGGAACGCCTGGTGGAGAGCGGCTGGCAAAGCAGTCTCAGCCAGCGTAGGTAGACGATGGAGCAACGATTGAAGCTCTGCCGGGCACATCCCTGGGATCCCCCCGCCGCACCGCAAGCGGGGGTTGATAAAGCACCTCAAGCCGTGACGTAATGCCTTGGTATGTCCATCCCGCGATTTCTGATCCTCTTGCTCGTTAGTAGCGCCTTGACTGCAGCCGCCGAGAAAGCCTCCCCCCGGCAAGCTCAGGATTTACCCAACTTCATCTTCATCCTCTCCGATGACATTGCCCAGGGCGACATGGGCGTCTACGGCCAGAAGCGGATCCAGACCCCCACCCTCGACCGCCTCGCCAATGAAGGCACCCGCTTCCAGCAGGCCTATACCGGCACCAGCGTCTGTGCTCCCTGCCGTTCCGTCTTCTACACGGGACTGCACAGCGGCCACTGCCCGGTGCGCGGCAACTTCGAATGGTTTCCCGAGGGCCAGTATCCCATCGATGCGGAAATCATCACGGTCGGCGAGATCGCCAAGAACGCTGGTTACCACACCGCCACCTTTGGCAAGTGGGGCATGGGCTTCTTCGACACCGAGGGCGCCCCGCAGAAACAGGGCATGGACCACTTCTTCGGCTACAACTGCCAGCGCCATGCCCATTCCTACTTCCCCACCTACCTCTACAGCAACCAGCAGCCCGTCGCCCTTCCAGGCAACAACGGCCGTGACGTTGGCGAGACCTACGCCCAGGAAGTCATCCAGCGCGACATGATTCGCTGGCTCAAGGAACACGGCAAGGAGCCTTTCTTCATGTTCTATGCCATCACCCTGCCCCATGGCCGCCATGAGATTGACGACTTCGGCATCTACGCCGACCAGCCCTGGACCGATGAACAGAAGGCCTACGCCGCCCAGGTCACCCGCATCGACTCCGATGTCGAGGAACTGGTGGACACCTTGAAGGAACTTGGTATCGACAAGAACACCCTGATCGTCTTCGGCGGCGATAACGGCTCCTCCTTCAGTCCGGAAAGTGACATCGGCAAGCTCTTCGACCAGACCATGGGCGGCAAGCTGCGCGGCTACAAACGCGGCATGTATGAAGGAGCCCTGCGTCAGGCCTCATTTGCCTGGTGGCCGGGAACCGTGCCCGCCGGTCGGGTGACCGAAGAGCCATGGGCCTACTGGGACCTCATGCCCACCTTCGTCGAAATGACCGGCGTGGAGCCACCCGAAGGCTACAAGACCGACGGCCTTTCCCTGCTCGATTTCCTCAAGGGTGGCAAGGCGCCCGAGCGCGACTACTTTTATTGGGAACTCCACGCGGGCGGCGGAGCGAAACGTGCAGCCCGCTGGGGTGACTGGAAGGCCGTCATGCCCAAGCCCATGGCCGAGATCGAAATCTACGACCTCTCCAAGGATGAGGATGAAAGCCACAATCTCGCCGCCGAGCGCCCGGACCTCGTCAAGAAGGCCAAGGAGATCTTCGCCGAGGCCCACGAGCCCCACGAGGTTTGGCCGCTGGACCGTAGCAGCGATCTCAAGAACGAGATGAGAGGCAAGTCTTGGGCCATCAAGCGCAAGCGGGACAAGGAAGGCTACGTGCCCGAGGGTGCGATTCCACTGGCGGAGCTGTATGAGTGAGGCGCGTTGCGCTTAGTTCCTAGTTCCTAGTTCTTGGTTCCTAGTTCTTGGTTCCTAGTTCTTGGTTCTTGAGATGGGGACACAACGCCCGAAGGGCCGGCGAGCAGAGCGAGTTGGTTCTAAGAAAACCGGCCTCGGCGGAGGCCGCATCTTGCGTGGATCAAGCGGATGCGAGATCACAAGTTTGGCTTCGCCAAAAAATTGCATGTCCCCGAACGAGCGGGAGCATTGTGGCTGGTCACACTGAAGGCCCATCACCGTTGCGCCAGCCCCTAATGACCGATGGCCAATGACCGATGACGGGGGCGCAGCGGTCCAAGCTTCAACACGCCAAGGCCTTCTGATGCCTCAATAGCGTATCCTGCGGATGCCCGGCATCACAAAGCCGCTCAATCAAGTCGTCCCAGGCCTCCTGATTCTTGAGGATCTCTACCTCAATTCGCAAGAAGTAGACCGGCACATCAATGGTCGTGGGCCGCGGGAAGCGCACCGCATCCTTTTCGGTGGTCAGGATCAGCTCCATGTCCCGTTCCACGCAGCGGTGCATGAAGCGGTCGATATCGCGGGTGGTGAAGCGGTGGTGGTCGGCGAAATGGCGGCGGATTTCCACCCGGGCACCAAGTTTCTCAAGTGAACTCTCAAAGGCCTCGGGAACCGCAATCGCGCTCACCGCCCCCACCCACTTGTCCTGCAGGAATTCGAGCGGTTGACGCTCGCGGGTGAAGACGTTTTCCAGATGAATCGGCCCGTGGCGGCATTCGATGATTTCCGCGTGCCGGTTGTAGCGGCGGATGCGCTTGATGAGTTCGTCATTGGGACCGTTGCTCTTGGTAATGAGAATGTAGCCCGCGCGGCGCAGGTTCTTCGGCGGCTCACGCAGGGTCCCACGGGGCAACAGGGCCTCGGTGCCAAAGGGAGCCCCCGCATCGACCAGGACCACGTCCAGGCTGTGGGATAGGTCGAGGTACTGCATGCCATCGTCGAGCAGAAGGATGTCGGCGCCGAGATGTTGGATGGCGAACTTGCCACCCTTGACCCGATCGCGATCAACCACCACCGAAACCCCGTCGAGGTTCTTGGCCAGCATGAAGGGCTCGTCCCCCGCGAACTTGGAGTCCAAGAGCAAGGCCTTACCCGTCGATACCACCTTGGGCATGTCCTCCTCGGGAATGTTGCGTCCCTTGCTGTCGTGCCACTTCTGGGCCTGGTCGAGCTTCTTGCTCTTGTAGCCGCGCGAGAGGATGGCGACCTTGCGCCCCTTGTCGCGCAGCGAGCGGGCGAGGAGTTCGACCACCGGCGTCTTGCCAGTGCCGCCAACCGTGATGTTGCCCACGGCTACGGTGCGCATTCCAAGATGGTGCTGTTCCTTCCAGCCCTCGCGGTAGCGCCAAAGGCGCAATTGCACGCCGAAACGGAAGATCCCGGAAAGGGCGCGCATCAGGAAGCGCATCAGGGTGGCACGGAAACCCTTGGCGCGGCCGAAGATGACATCGGCTCCCCAGCGTTCGAGTTCTTCGATCTGCTCCTTCATTCGGCACCTGCACGTTGCTCGCTGGGCCTTGTGGGATCAAGCCAAACCATGGAGCCAGGCGGGACTTATGACCACAAGGTCTGGACCGTGTCAGAGCTGCGGAGTTTCGGACGCCTCGGTGAGGCGCCCCTTGGCCTTGTCTCACGGAAAAGCGGGGGTCATGGGCCATTTCGCCTTTCAAGGACTGCGTTTCCGTCCCATACCGGGCCCATGAACGACTCCATCGCCGAACTCACCCAACGCATCCGCTCCTTCGTTGATGCCCGCGATTGGCGCCAGTTCCACAACCCCAAAGACTTGGCGGTAGCCATCAATGCCGAGGCCGGAGAGCTAATGCAGCATTTCGTCTGGCAGCAGCCCGAACAAATCGAAAAGCGCCTCAAGGACAAGAAGGAGGAAATCGCCTCCGAGATCGCCGATGTCGCCATCCTGCTCTTCGAATTTGCCGACAACCTAGGTTACAATTTGGGAGAAGAAATTCTCAACAAGGTCCAGCGCAACGAGGAGCGCTACCCGGTCGAAAAATCCAAGGGCAATAACAAAAAATACTCTGAGTTGTGAGGGCGCGTGGAAGGGCCTGAGTGGACCGGTGGCCACGTCCATGCGGCTCGAGGAGATCTCTTTTGCAGCAAACCGCATGCTTGCGGTTGCTGTAACCGATTATTCGAGGCGCGATTGGTTTCCTCATAAGGATCCTTGGCCAGATCAAACGATTCGTGACGCTCACCACCTTCCTTGTGGTAATGCAGGACCAACTCCCCATCCCCTTTCAGGCAAGTTGATCCAGTGCTGCGTCAGGCTTGCTGGTGCCACGGATGTGACCATGGCCATCCACCTCATCACAACTGAAGTCCGATCGATCGCAGCTCCTGCGAGGTTCGCATCATCTGCTCATCTCATGTTCAGCCAAAAGCTTTCAGGAAGCCGACTTCAATGGCCAGGGGTTCAAAGGCATTGGTTTCGAGCGTGTGTCGCATCGAGTCGAGTGCCTCCATGCGCAGCAACAGCGATGGCTCACTCTGCTGGTCGGCAATCTCGCGCATCACTTCCGCGCTCTTGGGAAAATCCAGACCATCCGAACCCACCTTGAGGCGCAGCAGATCGGCCATCCAGGCCATCAGCACATCCAGCATGCGGTTGCGCGATTCGAGATACTCGGATTCCGCTGCCGCCTTGTAAAAGGCTTCCCGCTGCTTGAGCCAGGCCCCATCCGTGCCATCCCGGTAGTTTTTCATTTCCTCCTTGCGCGCGAGCTTGGAGGCCGCTTCCACCTCTTCCTTGCACTTGGCGAGGAAGGTTGAAAACACCGCCTTCATCTGCATGGCCGCCAGCGGCGTGCCGAAGCCACGGGTAGCCGCCTGATTGAGCGCACTCACCAGTTGGTCACCTCCCTGTTCGAGCAAGGGTCTCCCACCCAACAGCGACACCTGCACACAGCGCGAGAGAATGGTCGGCAACAGACGTTGCGGATTCGCTGTCAGCAGCAGAAGGAGGGTTCGCTTGGGTGGTTCCTCCAGCGTCTTCAGAAAGGCATTGGCCGCTTGGTCGTTCATGCGGTCCGCCTCGACAATCACCCCCACCTTGAAGGCCCCTCCTGGTGCGGCGAGGTGGAGCGAGTGTTCGAGGTCGCGGATTTCCTCCACCCCAATTCGGCGCGATTTCATCTGCGGCCGGATGATGCGGATCCAGCCGCTCTCGAGTTCATCGAGTGGTGGCACTTCCACTTTCACCGGCTCATCGCCAAACAGATCGGAGCCGGAGGCCTCATTTCCCGCACCATTGACCAATTGGATGAGTCGGGCCGCCAGGACCTCCTTGCCCGAACCGGCCGCGCCACTGATGAGATAGGCATGCGACATGCGCTCCCGCTCGTGGGCCGAGGCAATCAGTTCATAGGCGCGATCCGGGTCGTAGGACATCCGCCTTCATCCTGTCTTTTGGGGCGTGGGGTTCAATGCCAAATGCTTGTGTGGAGGCCGTTAGCCCGGATATTTCATGATTCTCGTGGGCGAGGCGCAGGAATTCTCGATCTTGCCAAGGCCGACGCTGAAAACGCAGTCAGGGCTGAGTTGACACTCTGTCCAACTGCGTTTTCAAGGAGAACGCAGGCAACATCGGGAGGGACAAGCCGCAGACCGAGCTTTCATGAAATTTCCGGGTTAGGCCAACCGGCTTTTCTTCCGCCACAAAGCTCACTGAGCGTTATCGAACTTCTGTGAATCAGGATGCGGAGATGAGCAGAGATTTCAGAATGCCAATGTCTGAAATCAATCCGCCTCCGAGCAGCAGGTGTGAGTCTTGGGAAAGGTTTCGTCCTTGGGGTAAAAGCGACTTCGCTCACAAGGACGCAAGCGCTCCCCACCCCCAAAATTGCAAATTACTTCAGATATCCAAAATATCACCACCCACCAGATGCAGTATGAAAATCCCCATTTTGCCGCCATATTTGGTGCATGAGCCTCAGAATCGTTGCAGCGCCCCCTTCCTCCTCCTAATGTCCAGTCACGCCGAACTTTCCCTCTCCGGCGCGAATTTAAAATCCTATCCGAATGTATCTAAAGACTCTCGAAATCCACGGTTTCAAGTCCTTCGCCGACAAGACCAAGCTCGAATTCGCCGAAGGCGTGACGGGCATCGTTGGCCCCAACGGCTGCGGCAAATCCAACGTCGTCGATGCCATCCGCTGGGTCCTCGGCGAAACTTCCGCCAAGGCATTGCGCGGCGGTGAAATGGCCGATGTCATTTTCAACGGCACCGAAAAGCGCAAGCCACTGGGCATGGCCGAGGTGACCCTGACCATGGCCGACTGCGAGGAGGCCCTGAAGGTCGACTACAACGAGGTCGCCATCACCCGCCGGGTGTTCCGCGATGGCAAATCCGAGTATCGCATCAACGGCACCCTTTGCCGCCTCAAGGACATCAACGACATGTTGATGGACACCGGCATCGGCCGCACCGCCTACTCCATCATGGCCCAGGGCCAGATCGACCAGATCCTTTCCTCCAAACCCGAGGAGCGACGCGCCGTGTTCGAGGAAGCCGCCGGCATCACCAAGTTCAAGCGCGAGAAGCGCGAGGCCATCCGCAAACTGGAATACACCGAAGCCAACCTGCTGCGCGTCTCCGACGTGCTCGCCGAGCAGGAACGCCGGATGAACTCCCTCAAGCGCCAGGTCGCCAAGGCCCGCCGCTACCAGGCACTCGCCAAGGACGTGCGCGTACTCGACACCCACCTCGCCCACCGCAAGCACGTCCAACTCACCGCCGAGCGGGATGAACTGCTCACTTCCATCCGCAGTCTCGAAGCCCGCGACAGCGAACTCGAGCGAACCATGCCGGAAAAAGAGGCCGCCGTCGACAAGGCTCGCGGCACGGCCCGCACCTTTGAAGGTGAACTCGCCGAACTGCGCCACAAGGCCAACGAGCACAAGAATGCACTGAGTTCCGCCGAGGGCCGCGTCGCCTTCAACGAGGAGCGCCGCAACGAGCTTGAAGCCCGCATCGTCCAGAACCGCGAGGACATCGAGGCGACCAAGAAAAAACTCGCCCAGCAGGAATTCGACTTCAACGCTGCCGCCGAATCGCTGGATCAGCTGACTCAGCTCATCATCGACAAGGAGAACAAGCTGGCTGAAGCCGAGACGGCCGCCAACTCCAGCCGCGAGGAACGCCAGCGACTGGAGGCCGAACTGCGCGACAGCCGCGCCGAGGCCAATCGCACCCAGAACTCCATCGCCGCCCTGCAAGCGCGCATTGAGAGTGCGATGTCCCAGCTCGAGGGCAGCCGGGAGAGGGCCAAGCAACTCAGCGAAGACGAACAACGCCTCACCCTCGAACACGAGGAAATCGAGTCCGAACGCGCCCGCATCGAGGGCGAAGTCAAGGAGGCCAGCGACCAACTCTCCAAACTCGAGGACAAATTCAAGCAAGCCGAGCGCAACTTCCAGCACACCCGTGGCGATCTGGACGCCGCCCGCGACAACGCCAACAAGGCCCATCAACTCGCCACCCAACGCGGCGCCCGCCTGCAGGCCGTGCAGCAGCTCATCGACAATGGCGAGGGCTTTGAAAAAGGCACCCGCAACGTCCTTCAAGGCCTCGACTCCCCCGAGGAATTCAAGTCCGGCATCCGCGGCGCACTCGCCACGCTCATTGAAACCGACAACGACTGCGCCCGCGCCATCGAGGCCGCCCTCGGCACCCACCTCCAGGCCGTTCTGGTCCAGGACCAGAGCATGGCCGAGACCATCATTAGCCGCCTGACTGAAAAGCAACTCGGTACGGC
>JAWVYP010000050.1:0-12982 GCA_033722655.1 Akkermansiaceae bacterium
CCCACAACCCGCCCTCTCCTTTTTGGCCTGGTTGCCTACAACAAACCCCGGGCCCCCCGGGGCCCTCTCTGCCTCCCCCCACCCCAATACTCCCGTTCTCCTGTTCGGATCAGTCCGTAATCTCGATCTTCATCTCATCACTGTTGGCCTTGAGCTCCGGTGCATACATGGCCTCGGCCTGGGTGGGCAGGGCGCTGAACTTGCCGGGGATCTCCGCACGCAGGCGGTAGCTCAGGTTGTGGCGGCCGCGTGGCAGGCGCTGGACGAAGAGGCAAACCTTTTCATCACGCAGTTCCATGTAGGCGCCCAGCCCGTTCGGGTTGTAGCCGCTGCGGACTTCCACCGGTTCCATGCCGGCGGCCTTCCAGTCCTCGAAGATGAGGTATTCGTAGTCGTTCTTGCTGTCGATGCCGAGCTCCACCTCAATCAACTCACCACTCTTCACGACGTCACCCGAGTTCAGGGGGACGCGCTTGAGCCGGGAGCGCTTCTGGTCAATGGCCTGACCTTCCGAGTCCACCGCATCGATCACGGTGTTGTCCGGAACCAGCTTGTAGTAAGTGCGGTCCACTTTGACTTCGAGACCCGCCTTGGTGATGAAGTCCTCCAAGGTGAAGTACTCCACATAGACGTTGGAGTAGAGCGGGCCCTTGCCCTTCTTGCGCAGCTCCACGCGATGCTTGCCACTCGTCAGGATGTCTCCGGCCACCACGGCGCTGCTGTCGAAGGTGAAGAGCTTGTCCTCGTTGATCTCCACGGTCTTGAGGACCTCGCCATCCAGCACCACCTCGACGGTCATGTCGGGCTTTCCTTCGCCGCTGGCCTTGAGGTAGTCGGCGATGGCTTCCACGCAATAGGCGGTGTCGCGGGTGGAGTTCCAATAGGTGCCGTGGCCGCGGTTGTTGATGAGGTACTTGACCAGGCCACTGGCGTCCGGACTCTTTGGCTCGGCGGCAGCCAGCAACTTGAGGAACCAGGCGTGCGCCTCGTACTCGCTGCCATACCAGTTCCACCAGTAGCCACCATTGCCCAGTTCGAGATAGGCGGTCTGGTTTTCCTCGTCGCGCACGAGGAACTGGCGCACGTTGCGGATCACCTGGTCGCGCTCGTCCATCCGGCCGGTGCGGTGCAGCTCCAAGCCCAGGAGGCACTTGGCGTATACCGGCAGGTCAACCTTATCGCGGAACAAGAAGCCCTGCATGGCCTGGTTGTCCTTGCCTCCCTCGCCGAGCACCCGGCGCACCAGAGCATCCATCGCGCTCGCCTGCTTCTTGGTGTTGCGCTTGCGCTTGCCCCAGTGCTCGAGCTTGTCGGTCTCCTCGGCTTCGTGCTTCTCAAGCCATTGCAGGCCGCGCTCGATCATGTCCTTGGGGATTTTGGATCCGTTGTCGCGGGCCAGGATCAGACCATGAAGCACCACGGCAGTCGTGTGGGGATAGGAATGTTCACCGTAAGCCGAGAACCATCCCCAGCCGCCGTCGTTGTTTTGCTGTTCGCGCAGCCTGGCAATGCCGGCGCGCTCCATTTTGGCGACTTCTTTCTCGTCCCACACCGGGTTCCATTCGCGGTGCCCTCGGCGTTGCCAGTCCATGGCCCGCTCCTGCGCATCGCCGATCTTCTGCGGGTCCAACTGCGAACGCTTGTCGCGAATGGCTCCCAGGTCGTAGCCCATGTCCGTGAGGATGTGGTGTACGACCACGGTGGGCACGAAACGGTTCAAGGTTTGTTCGGTGCAGCCGTGGGGATAGCTGGCGAGATAGGGCAGGGCATCGACCATCGCACTCGCCACACTGGGTGAGTAGTTGATGGTCAGGCGGCTCTCGGCCGGGCGCATCTGCTTGGGCAGGGTGAAATCGATCACCGCCGCGTTCTCATCCGGCTCAATCGAGCGGCTGTAGGACTCGGTCTTGGTGATGCCGTGAACGTAGACGGGGAAGTCCATCTCCATCGCATCGGAGTCATCCGCGGCCAGGGCCTTCATGCGGATGGTGACCTCACCCTCGGCCACGGCCTTGGACGCCCAGTCGATGCGCGTCTCGCCCTGCGACGGAATGTTCACCGTCCGCACCCGCTTGTCGTCCGAAGTCAGGCCCTTGCCTTCCAGCTCCAGACTCACGGTCACCTCCTTGGCTTCCAGATGGTAGTTGTGGACCACGGCACTGAGAGTGGCTTCGTCCTTCTGGACAAAGAAGCGGGGGGCCTGCAGGCGGATGATCAGGTCCTTGCTGGTGACAATCTCTGCCGATCCTTCGCCGACGCGCGTTCCCTTGCCCATGGCCCAGGTCTTGATCTTCCAGGTCGTCAGGTTGTCGGGCATTTCGAGCTCAATGGTCGCCTCGCCCTTTTCGTCGGTCTCAATCGAGCCCACCCACTTCAGCAGGTCGGCGAACTCGGAACGAACCATGAGTTCCGGCACCTCTGCGGCAGCGCCATCGGCTCGCTGACCCTGGGCGTCACCAGCTTCCATTTTCATGTCGGCGCTCAGGCTCTTCGCCATGCCGGCACTGGGAGCTTTGCGGGCCGCGAAGGCATTTGGAGCTCCGCTCTCCAAGGCAACTGCATCACCCATGCTAGCCAGATAGGCATACTCCATCATGCCGCCTCCTCCACCCCAGGTGTTCAAGCCCAGTCTAGGATGAAGAGGCCCCAAGCCAAGCGGCTGCATGTGGCGCGTATTTGACTTCTGTTGGTGATCTCCCGTCAGCGTCTGGGAATGGGTCATGAGCAATCCATGGTGATGGCGTTTCCAACTCCAGAAGAAGGGCACGATTTCTTCCACATTGGAGCCGCCCGAAATGTATTCGAGGCTCTTGTCGTAAATGCTGATCGCCGCCGAACCCTGATAGGGATTGCCCTCGTGGTCGGTGATGCGAATCGTCAGCGAGGTCTTCTCGCGCGGCTTGAGTTTGTCCTTGGCGGGAATCACTTCCACGCCCAGCTGGCGCTTCTCGGGAGGCAGCACAATCTCGCGAGTCACCTCGTGAATCTGCCCGTCGGCCACGCTCACGGCATTGATGAAGAAGTTGGGCATGTCCTTGAGGGCCACCGGCACTTCGATCACCTGGGACTTGCCATCGATGGTGATGATCCTGCGCGACTCGGCATCCCCCATGTTGGAGCGGATGTAGAGCCACACACGTGAGCCCGGCTTGTTGACGTTGACCAGCAGCTTGACCACATCCCCGGGGCGGTACTCCTGCTTGTCGGGGATCAGTTCCAGCGCGTTGTAGCGGAAGTCCCCCTCGGCATCCTCGCCGACGACGGAGAACACGGTGGCGCCTTCACGCTTGCGGCCCTTGGTATCGACGAACTCCACCGCCATGCGGTATTGGCCCGGCTTGGAGGCCACAAACACCCAACTGCCCTTCTCCGGCTCCCACTCGGCGACCTTCTTCTCCGCGATCGCGCCCCGATCATTGACGGAGGTTGCATAGAGAATCGCCTTGGCCTCACCCTCGACTTTCCTGCCATCCAGGGTGCGGGCGGCGAAGGTTCCCGTGACCTGGTCCCCGACGCGGGCATAGCCCCGGTCGAGCCAGACGGTGACGTCATAGGGCTCGCGCGCTGCCAGCACGGAACCCGAGCCGACAATGGTTCGGCGGGATGCATCCACCACTTCGGCGGTGATGGAATAGCGGTGGTCCTGGTCGCCGTGGACCTGCTTGGCGATCGCACTGTCGACATTGACCTTCACGCTGCCGTCCGCCCCGATGGGCAGGGTTTGTTCCAGCACCAGTTCCGGAGCACCCATTCGCTGATGGTTCCACCACGGCGGGCTGGGCCGGACGCAACCCCAGTTTCCCCAGCCGGGATACCAGGGGTAGCTTTCATGGCACCACCAGTAGCCCTTGCCATAGAGCCAATCCCAGGGAGCTGGCGGGAACCAGCGGTCATTGAAGAAATTGCGCTCCACCTTAATTTTCACGGTTGCCTCGGTGACGGGCGCGCCGTGGTAGTAGTTGGCCTTCACGGTCACATCGAAGTCCTCACCCAGGGTCACCGGCTCGTCGGGAGCCTCGACCTTCACTTCAAACTCTGGCTTCTTGTATTCCTCGACACGGAAGCGGACATGCGACCCCGGGACCTGTCCGGTCACCTGGATGTGGTAATTGCCCAATGCGGCCTCTTCGCCCAGCTCAAAGTCGAATTCGATCCCGCCGTAGGCGTCGGCCTCCAGGCCGCCGAGCTTCTTGATGGTCTCGTTGCGGGCATCCTTGACCTCGATGTTGGCCGTCTTGCCGGCATAGGGGGAAACCTCGCCGAGGTCATAGCTCGCCTCTCCGGCCCAGAGCTTCACATGCACCCTCTGGCCGGGGCGATAGACCGGGCGATCCGTGATCCCCATGGTCTTGTGGTTGATGTGCTGGTCGTAATCCCGGCCTGAGGAGCGCCAGTTCATGTGGTGATTGGTCATGTGGGCGGTGCGCTGGCCGACGTGACCGATGATGTGCCAGTTGTGGCGGCTCAACTTCTTCTTTTCCGGCAGCTCGAGGCGGCCGTTCTCATCAGTCTTCTCGCGGAAGTGATGGGTGATCACGTTGAAGCGGCGCTTGCCCTGACGCTTCTTGAGGTGATCCACCTGGTAGGTGAAGAATTCCAGCTCGCCCTGGACGGGTGCACCTGCCTCGGAGTCGACCAGGTAGAAAACCTCCTTGTTGTCTTCGGTGCGGCTGAGGATCACCAGGTCGCGCACCCAGACCACGATCCAGGAGGTGTTCCCATCCTTGAGCTCCGACTTCAGCAGGTAGCAGCCCGGCTCCAGCTTGCCGAGGCCCAGGGTGATGTGCTTGTCCTCGTGTCCCTGCGCCGGCTCCAGGTCCTTTTCCCATGCCCGAACTTCCTCGCCCACGTATTTTTTGCCGTGGCCCTCGATCAGGGTGCGTGCCAGCTGCTGGAAATGGGCGCGATCGCTCTCGATCTCAACGGGGTTGGATTCGAGGTATTCCATCACGTCCTGCATGATGCCCCGCTCGTCGACCTTGTGGATGCTGAGCTTGGTCGATTCGGCGTTGCGGAAGACGTAGGGCACCTCGATCTTGTCGCCCGCATGGTAGGTCGGGGTCGGCCCAAAGCGACTCCAGTTGCCGCGGATCTGGTCGAGCAACTGCCCTCGGCTTCCCTCGCCGCCCTGACCGTGCAGACCGATGAGTTCTTCCAGGGTCTCTGCGGCTTTCACGAATTGGTTGCGGTGGAGAAAAACCTGCACCAGTTCATCGCCCGCCTGGGCTGCAGGATGTGATTTCCCGGATCGCATCAGTTTGCGCAATCCCGCAATGTATTGGTAGTCCTCCCTCAGCTCGAAGCGCTGGACCCCGTTGGCCAGCTTCGCGATGGTCTCTCCCTCCTCCAGGGTCGAGGCCTTCAGGAGCCCGTCGCGCTCTTCCACCCCCGCTTGGGACCACCAGCCATAACTCGCCATGGTTTCCACTCCGTAATGCTCTTTGCAGAACGACCACCAATCCATCTCCTCGATCCGACCATCACTCTCGGAAATCCTGCCGATTTCCTTCATCGTCCAACGCCAACGCTCGCCATCGGACTTCGCTGCCTCCCAGCTAACGGGAACATCGATCCAATCGGGCTGGCCGTCCTCTCCCACCGGGGCGCCGGTGGTGGTGATGGTGTCCTTCATCACCAGGTAGTCCGGGGCCTTGCTCAGGTCGGTCTTGAGATAGAGCTCCCACATGCTGCCACCGCGGCGATGAAAGGTCAGGGCATCGCCGATTCGCCTCAGCACCTGCACTTCCTCCTCGCCTCCCTTTTCGGCCACCTTCCAGGCCTGGAGATAGCACTGCAGCGCCCTCAACCGGTCCTGATCATACACCTGCATCCACTGGCCGCCGTGGTTTTCTCCGCGCACGAATTCGTTGTCCTTGATGGAGCCGTAGCTCTGGGCCGAAAGGTAATGATCACCCGCAGCCGACATGAAATGGTAGTTGTCCTTCTTCTTCTCGGTCAGCTCAGCCATCAGTTCGTCGAACCACTGGATCTTGGACAGGCGTCTTTGCGCATGCACCGCATGAGTCAGGTCCACCCCCGACTTCTCATCGTCCACCTGACGCAGCAGCTTCACCCGCAATTCATAGGCCTCCTTCCAGTTGCCATCCTTTTCCAGTTTCCTGGCTTGTTTCCTCATTTCAGTAGCGTCAGCGGCAAAGACCGCCCCGCAGGTCAGCAGTAAAATCGCGAGTATTCTCATAACAGGTCGTAAAAGTGGGACACGCACCCTAGCCAATTCTTAGAAAATAGCCGCAAAAAAGCCTGAGAACGGAATGCTCCAAAGGAGCCCGGATGAGAAAGGAGCATTGGAGCGGCCACTGCAAAAGGGCCGAGTCTGCAAATCAGCCCTCACCGTCATCCCAAGCCGGATATGGTTCGGGAGGGGTGGCCTCGATGCGGATGGGATCCTGGGATTTGCTTTTTCTCCCAAGCGAGCCCCCAAAAAAGCCCCGCATCATGATGGGAAATGGGGATATCCCCCACGCCGCAGCCCGGGCCAAGTCCGTTGCCGAGCCGCGTGCTCCCGGGGCCCAGTCACTCCGCGCAATTTATTTCAATTCTCTCTACCGGCCTACGATAGGTCAGGGGTACCATCGGTCATTCTCATCCTTGATGGTTGGACCGGTTCTAAAATACTTTCCGCCGGGATAGAAGCTGTTGTCCACTCTCTTGTTTTCGATGCGAAAGCTTCTCATCTCTTTGTTTTTGAAGTAGTTGTGGTCGCCAGGAGGATTGTGTTTGTAGAACTCTGTGTTCTTGGCAGGTCTGGTGGTCCAGAGCACGTTGTGGTGGATATCGAGCCCAAAAGCCCAGTTGTCCGGATAAACCAGTGCGCCCCACGTTTTTGACCAGTTGTCCCAGACCAGGTTGTGATGCCACTGGGTACGCTCGCCCTTTTGGTCGCCGAGTCTAGCCGACCAGCAGTAGATCGAACCGGAATCGAGGCCGACGATAGATGCATCATGCAAGCGGTTGTAGCCGATATCCATTGCATCATATCGGGTGGGTTCCCCTTGTTTTCCAGCAGGAAGAATGGAGGTCGTATGAATCAGAGCGCGGCTGGCACGGTAGATATGGTTGTAGGTGATGGTGTGACCTCCACGCACGCCCCTGGCATCCCGCTCCTTGGACTCTGGATCATAGCTGATGAAGATCGGGCCCATATAGGTGCCACCATAGCCGCAATCATGGATAATGTTATTTGTCACGGTCGTTGCGTGACCGGCGAGAAAGAGTCCGGCCCCGGCACTGTACTTGATTACCGAATTCTTAACGACATTGTTCCTGCCGCCAACGTAGATCCCAACCTCACCCCTTTGGGGCGCACCGTTCTTGTCCTGCACCCTGAAATCATCAATGTAGCCATCCCGGCCATCGTCGAACATGGTGAAATGGCTTACAAAGCTCATGCGGCACCCATCGATGACACAGTCGTCAGCGTTGTAGAGGCTCAGCGAACTCGCTTTTATACGCAGACCTTTGAGATGGATATACTGCCGGCCACGCAGGTCAAACGCGAGATGTCGCCGTTTGGCCTCGACCACGGGCGCGGACTGCTGCTCGTAGCGATCCGGGGGCCAAAGGTACAGTCTCCCGTTCTCGACGTGCCACTCCCCGGGTTTGTCCAGGGCATGAATGTGCTGAGTAAGATATCCCTGATTGTTCCAGGCAAACTTTTCTGTATATCTCTTGCTCGAGTCAGGGAACCACCACTGCCCGGTCTTTTTGTCTACGGTAATGGCCCCTTTTTCCGACCCTGTCACACGCGCCGTCTGCATGCACCAGCCCCATCCGTGCCAGCCGGCGTAGATCGCACCCTTCCAGTAGTCTTTCTGCTCCTGATTCAGGTCGGTCGGATTGGTGATCGTCGAGGAGCCACGCGTTACCCTGAAATCGCCATAGGTCATCCATAGAGGAAGCAGTCCAATGGGAGGAGGTCTGTTTGGTGTACGCGAACCGGGGGCCTTTGCCTGGGTCGTATGCGTGTTGGGGTGACGCGCCTGTATGACTACGATCCCATCCACAAAGACCATGTCTTTTCCCGGGCCAAGTGTCCACGACATGGGGGCGGTGAAGATCGAGCCTTCGTGCTGTGTCCAAGGGCCGTTGATCAGGTCGCAACCACTGATCACCACCCTTTCGTCGTTATAGGCTTCGAACACGATGGGAGCTCCCTTTTTGCCGGAACGAGGTGGCGTCACCGTCTCGCGATAGGTTCCGGCGCGTATCAGGCATCGATCTCCCGCGGACATGACAGTCGCGGCTTTCTGGATGGTGCGGAACGGTGACGCCTTCGTTCCGGGATTTGTATCTGAGCCCGTTGGTGCGACAAAGTATTCCCCGCCCCACGCCGTGGCAGCCAATCCGGCCATGATCATGACGCCACGAATACGTCGTATGAAATGCCTTCTGAAAGTTAGTGTGTTCATTTTGCTTTTTCTCCCCAGACGATAATAGCCCCGTGTATAGTTTTGTCCCTCTATCGTCATGCCTGTCCCTCTGTATCACCGCTCGTCACCAGCCGCAAAGCTTACACCGTGCCGCCGTCCCCTTAGAAGGCAAAATGACCCAGATGGCCACGGTGCAGGTTTGCTTCACCCGATACCCCTTACTTCAAACCCAGGCTCACAGGATTGATCTCGTAGCCGTAGAGAGCCGCCTCCCCGTTCTTCAACTTGTAGGTGAAGGTCTCCAGAGCAGTTCCTTTCTCGAAAGTTGTTCTGGAGACCAGAACCACGGTCGTGTCCATGTTGAGAGTTGAGGATTTGGAGCTGACAATCTTGTGTGAGGTCCTTTCGCCATATCGTTTGCCGACCTCAGCCAACAATTCCGAGAACTCCTGTTCATCGGTGGCATTCTTGAATTCCGGGTGGGCTCCCTCGTAAATTTCGGACCATTTCCCCTCTGCCAGCTTGTCGTGGAATTCAACCACCTTGGGCTCGGCCAGGGCCCTGCCCTTGATGGTGCCCGCACAGCTGGATAGGAGAATGACGGCGGACAAACCCAGTACTACATTCGCTTTCATGGATATATGGATGGATGCTAGGAATTTGCTTTTTCACCCTAGGCGAGAATACCCCCAAGGGCCCGCATCAGGAAGGGGAAAAAGGGGTGTGTCGCGCTTAACTCACGAATTTGGAACTATCTGGGATTGTAGCCCGGCTTGATGCCGGCGTTCTCCTGAAGGGAGCGGTCGGACTGAGTGTTGTTGGAAAGAACGTTTCCCTTTGAGCCATTTCGCTCCACCGCTTCACCACCTTTGACCACATTGTTCCTCACGGTGATCTGGGAAGTGTTGTTGTCGAGGTAGATGTGAGAGACCTCGTACTTGCACCATTTCGGCTGGTCCGTGTCGTGAATATAGTTGCCTTCAATGACCGTTCCTTTCTGGATTCCGCCCAGGGTGTAGATCCCGCCTCCATCCCCATGGATGTTGCAGCAGTGATGGATGTGGTTGTTGATGATGGTGTTCTCGCCGCAGCCAATGTCGCGGAAGTCCTCACCTCGCTCCCCGCCAGGTTGGTTGCCGATCTGCATGCCGCTGTAGGGGAGGTGGTGGATGTAATTGTGCGCCACGGTCAGCTGCTTGACGTTGTTAGCAAAGAGAAACATGCCGTTGGTGTAGTGGCTTCCACAGCGTGTGCCTTCATTGTTCCAGATGGCGACACCCACGCTTTGCTTGTCCGGGGGCGGGTTGCTTCCGCCTTTGTGGTCGATCTGAATGCCGTTTGCGGCGATGTCGTGAAAGCGGTTGCCTTCCACGTCACACTGGTCGGCATTGAACAACTCCAGTCCATTGCCGCCAGCCTTGCAGAAGGCATTGCCTCGGAAAGCCACCCGCTCCGCATGCCGGACAGAGACCATGGGGGCCGGGGATTCGCTTCCTAAAGCCTGAGCCGCCTGAGTCATATTGACGCCGAGTTTTGAGGGCGTGTTCCAATTCGTGAGTTGTAGATTCAGGCCGTGAAATTCGAGGTTTCGGACAGGATGATTTGGCTTTCCCTCGATTCGAATCAAAGTCTCAGTAACCGGAAATTCCACACGCACATCCTTGTTGGGATCGGTATTCGGAGGGAAGGCCATGTAGACCCTGCCGTTTTTCGGATCATGATACCACTCGTAGGCTTCATCGATGAACACATAGGCGTTTTCGAAATAGGAGGGATTATCAATAATGGCGTTTTCTTTGTAGAAAGCATCGCGTTTGGTGAACTTCCCCTCGGGGCGGGCCGGTCTGAATTCAACGGCTTGACCGTCAGTCCTGACAGAACCGACCCGAAGGCGCTGGTGATACCAATAGCTGATCATGACAATCTCGATCTCCGACCAACGATCTCGCGGGTGCTGGGAGCCGAGTTCCCAATGAGCGCTGTTCATTCGCATCGCGGGAGGCTCGCCAACCTTGACCTCCCAGTAGGGACTGTTGTCCGCGCTCGATTCGCGGTTGGGGTGCCTGGCGCGTATCGCCATGGCATCGTCGACGTAAAGCTGCCGGAATGGGCGTAAGGTGGTCGGGGCGCTGTAAATGTTTTTCGCCTTATTTTGGAGGGTCCAGCCTTTGACACGCACGCCTCCAATCAGTCTCGGCTTACTGCCTGGAGCAGCTTGATAGATGACCTTGTGTCCGTTGTGTCCGGAGTCACGCGCATCAAAGGCGACGGTCTCCTTGATCGTGTACGTCCCCTCGTGCAGGTGAACGACGACATCCCCTTTCATGGCCCTGTTCACCGTTCGAACAGCGTCCCGGGCACGGGCAAGCGTCTGAAATGGCCTCTCCCTGGAGCCGTCGTTTGCATCGTCTCCCTGCGGTGAAACATGGAAGTCCTGAGCATTTGAAAGCAGGCTGACAAAAAACAGGAGCGCTCCAAGGAGGGTAAAGCGAAGTCGATGCATCGGGCTCTCATACAAAAGGCGCTGATCGACAGATGACAAGAAATACTCGATTTCGATCCTCGGTTTTAGCCCTGATATTTCATGATTCTCGTGGGCGAGGCGCATGAATTCTCGATCTTGCCAAGGCCGACGCTGAAAACGCAGTCAGGGCTGAGTTGACAGTCTGTCCAACTGCGTTTTCAAGGAGAACGCAGGCAAAATCGGGAGGGGACAAGGGGCATGTCCTCTGTCCGAGCACCACTCTGGAGATGCACCTATGCAAGCGCTCCGGGGGCGAGACTTGTGAGGGAAACTTCGTCGCCTACTGGCTGCACCGCATCCTGTTCTTTCTCGCCCCCCTGTGGGTCTTCACACTCTTTTGCCGTCTGTTTGGCACCGCGGCTCTGTTGATGAGTTGGGTCGAATTCCGCTCCTGTCCGTTCAGTGTGGGCAAAGCGCTCAAGTGAGCTTTCAGAAAAAGGGCATGACCTGATCTGCAATTCCCAGCACCAGCGCGTAGCGGACGGCCTTGCCGATGCCGGTGAGAGCAAGAAATATCGCAAAGCGAACTTTCATCATGCCGGCGATGAAGGTCAACGCGTCCCCACCGATGGGCGCCCATGCCATCAGCAGCGACCAGACGCCGTACTTCTGGAACCAGCGCTGGGCGAGTCCGAGCTTGTCCTCCTTGAAGGGAAACCAGCGCCGGTGCTGATAGTGCAGCAAAAAGCGGCCCAGCCACCAATTGACGGCGGAACCGAGGGTGTTGCCCGTGGTCGCCACCAGCAGCAGCATGAGCGGGTCGCGCCCCATCGCCGCCATGGAAACCAGCAGGATTTCAGAATAGGCCGGCACCAGCGTCGCCGCCAAAAAGGCGATGACAAACAACCACAGGTAGCTATCGAGCAATTCCAGCATTGCCGCGGCGCTTGGTGTTCCGGTGGCGCGGTCGCAAATGTCGCCGCCTCTCCCTCAGAAGATCCACATGAGGGCCTTGATGACAGCCGCAATGACGCCGAAAGCACTCAGGATGACCGCCAGGATGCTCAACAGGCCTCCACGGACGTGGGGCAGCAGCGCCATCACCATTCCGAGCAAACCGAAACCGAAGGCGAGAGCTGCCAGCAACAGCCCGCCAATGGCCCCGACCTTGAAGCTGAGGATGGCCGCGATGATCGCGAGGATGGATGAGATGCTGAAAGTTGCCGACTTGGTTTCCATGATGCATGTGGGTGGGTTGTCACCACAGCCTCCGCCAAGAATGGTCTCATTTCAACCGGCAATCATACAGACTGCTGATCTAACAAAACCTCCGGTCGAACCAGCTTTAAGGCAGGGGCATCCGGCCACTAACATCAAATCCGGCTCTACGGGAGTCCTGCTGTTGACTTATCGGGGATGTCGCCCGGGGCTTCAACGACTGGCTCGGCCGAGCCCATCGCCTGTTGGCTGGAGAGGCCAGGGTGATGTTTGTCACCCGCGACAACGACCGCCACCGCACCGACATCGAGAAAGCGTATCTCGAGAGGATCCGCAAAGCCGAGCACCACATAACTGAGGGGGACAAACAGTTGGACAAATAGTTGCTACTTCGACTTCTGGTCTGCTGATGATGAAACTGAGGAGTGATGACTGCCATTCTCGATGAGGGGCCGGTCGCGGTTTTCTTCGCGCTGGCCATTGGCCTCGCTCTCGTGGATTACTCTGCAGAGCACCTACATGGTGGAGCAAAAGAGCCGTCGTCGCGCCAATGACAAATCGAAATGACTGCTCGCGCTTTTTGCCCACGGATTGGTTCACGCCGGAGTCGTGTGGCTGGTGACGGGCTCCATGAGCCTCGGCCTGATCGATCTCGGATTGCACGCCTTCGTCGACACAGGCAAGAGCGAGAAACGTTGCGGACGGGTCATCGATCACAGCCTGCATTTGCTCTGCAATCATGCTTACGTGGTGATCCTGATATCCTGAGCCCATCCAGGAGACATATCTATTATCTCCATATTTGGAGGCGTCAGAAAAATATTAACATTGCTGTAATTTCTCTGATCACCGCGCTGATTGGATGAATCGAAGTTTCACAATCTGCTGATTGTAAGCAGGTTGGGCATAG
>JAWVYP010000051.1:0-12977 GCA_033722655.1 Akkermansiaceae bacterium
CTAGAAGCCCCTTGTGCTCGCCACTTACAGAAACCTAACCACTGACAATCAGTCGGTTACGACTCTCCGCTATTTGTCTGTCCCCCGATGCACGATCGACCTTCTACGGTCGTGTGACCAGAACCAAGAACTAAGAACCAGCGTCAGCGACGCGCTCCAGCACCTCCATCCTCACCGGCGCCACGCCACGCGCCTGGAAACCGAGGCGGGCGGCGGTGCCGACGGTGACATCGATGATGCGGCCGCGGATGTAGGGGCCCCGGTTGTTGATGGTGAGGATTTCGCTCAGGCCATTGAGCTGGTTGGTGACGCGCACCTTTGTGCCGAAGGGCAAACGGCGATGGGCGGCGGTGGAGCTGTGATTGTCGAGTCGCTGGCCGCTGGCGGTGTGGGTGCCGCGGTTGGTCTTCACGGAATACCAGGAAGCCTCTCCCTCCTGGGTCGACACCACCCGGTAGGGCCTGCCCTGAATCATGATCTTGGAATGATCATCGGGCCGGTTCGTATTGCAGCCGGCCAAGAGCAGCAGGAATGCGATACCGATGGAGAGCGAGGTAAAGGAAGGTGGCGTGCTGGGCCTCATGCAGAGTGGCCGGATTCATCTACCATCGCCGACTCCTTGTCGAGGTCATTGCGCTGGCGCACAAAGTCATTGCTTGTCAGGCGGGTCAGCTCTCTGCAATGGCGCCGTTCTTTACAAAGAATGGATAACAAATCACCAATGACTAGTTCCTCCCCTTCTCCTTCTTGTCTTCCGGCATGATGGGCGAATCCCAGCCGGCGAGGTCGGTGGGCTTCACGCCCTTGGCTTCGCCCTTGAAGGAAAACTTGCTCGGACTAAATGGGCCGACGAAGGCGATGTTGAGATCGGGAGTGATGGCGTCCTCCATGCCCAGAGCCCAGAGGGTGCCGTTGATGATCAGGCGGCGGTAGTTGTCATCGAGGATGTCTTCCGAGGCGCCCTGGGTGGAGTGGAAGACGCGGTGCTTGTCGCCACCGGCGTTCTCGTAGTGGCGCGTCCAAGTGCAGGGCATGGCGGGTTTCTTCGGATCGGCTTCGGCACCGGGATCCATCGAGACCAGGGGTTGGGAGTTCACCAGCACGGTGAAGGTCTCATCCGGCTTGCCGACGTAAGCCCCGGCGTAGGTGAAGGCATTGTCAGCGACGCCCTTGAGGATGACGTGATCCTTTTGCTCGGGCACGATCTCGATGCGGGTGCCCTGCTTGTGGTTGTCGCCGTAGTGGCCAACCCAAGTGTTGCCCAGAACCTGATGGCCAAAGCCTTTCTCATAGCCCTGGGTCTTGAACTTGAAGTCGTATTTGGCGTAGGTGGCTTTGCCAGGCATCTTGAAGGCGTGCGAAGAGGTGCGCAGGCCGACCACTGGTCCGCCACGCTTCAGATAGGCGTCGATCTCGGCCATCTCACTCTCGGGTGGATTGAGGAAGCGGGCGAAGATGAAAAAGAGGTCGGCATCCTTGAGTGCCGCAAGGCCGCTGATCTTGGAGGAGCCGGCATCGATGTCGCCATTCTCGTCCACCCCGAAGACCACCGTGCACTTGAAGCCGTGGTGTTTGGCGAGGATGCGCGCGAGGGCCGGGCAGGTTTCCTCGGCGCGGTACTCGTGGTCGCTGGCGAGGAAGACGATGTGCTTGCCAACACCCGGGCCTTCGGTCCCTTCATAGACGATGGCGGTGCTGGGGGGGTCGGCCGAGAGGCTGCCAATCAGGAGGGCGCAGATGCTGAGGAGTTTGCGAAGCATGATGCAAAAAATGATCCGCTACGGACGGGGCCATGTCAACGCACCGGGGGGATTCATCCGTCGAGTCAACGCCACGCCATGCCTGCCGGATTGCCAGCGGGTCTGGATCGTGATCTGCTGGCGGGCATCGTGAACGAGCAGCAGATCCAGGACGCCGGCAGTCTCGTGTGGGGCGCCATGCTCGGGGCGCTTCCACTTGCCGCGCTCTTCGGCCTTCTCTTTTTCCTGCTCTCGCTGGTGATGGTTGGGGTGGCGCATCGTCGCCGGCTATACCACCGCAGGCATGGCGCCTGGAACCGACTGACCAAGCTGCACGATCCGCTGCTCATGCTGACCCTGGTGATTCTCGGCTTTGCCTTGGGCCTGATCCAGTCCATCCAGAACTCGGCAAACCGCGCTCGCTGCGCAAGGCGGCCGTGGCGGCTGATCCGGACCACTGAACATCCGCCGGGTCACTCCTCGATCACCTCGAGAATGGCGCGCGAGGGCACCGTGTTCTTGAGGGTCATCTGATGGCTGATGCCAATGGTCAGAGGCTTGCCGCCAACCTTTGCGGCTTTGGTGGAAGGGCTGGCGAGCTTCAGTGCCTTGCTCTGCTCGTCCACGGCCAGCGGGGCGTGGCGGTAGGGAATGGAAACGGTGCTGGCCACCAGGCCGATGAGGTCGCCGCGGTGGTTGAAGATGGGCCCGCCGCTCGAGCCCTTGGCGTAGTCGGCGGTGACGTTCATCACGCAGGTGCCATCCCCTCGGACATGGTAGCGGGATACCGCGCCCTGGCTGAGGGTGAAGAACTTGCCGGTGGGGTGGCTGATGATGATGGCGGGATTGCCCACCGGCTCGTCGCGATAGATCGGAGCGGCGCTCAGGCCCGAGGCGCCCTTGAGTTTGAGGATGGCGAAATCGGATTTCTTGTCTGCGGCGAGCACCTCTTCCACCAGGAAGGCCTTGCCGTCGTGGGTCATGGCTCCCATGCCCAACAAGCGCGGAGCCTTGCTATCGACCACGTGGTAGTTGGTCAGCACGACGCCGTCCTCGTGGATGATCACGCCACTGGCAATGCTGGCGTGGGTCTTGCGGCACTGCTTGCTGCGGCAGCGGTTGAGCTTGCCGAGCAGGACGGTGGTGTCGAGCCCTTGGCGGTAGACTTCGGACGGGGAGAGGATGCGCTTGCCGGGGGCGGGCAAGTCCAGCTTGCAGGACTTGCGCGAGAGTTGCTTGACGAGGGTGGCGTGGGGAGTTGTCCCGCCCGCCTCGTACAACTTGCCCATCTCCTTTTCAAAGGTGCTCTTGAGCTCCTTGTCGTTGATGACGGCAATCGGCTCGCGCTCCCCGGGAGTGAAGGTGGGCGCGCAGGAAACAAGGGCAAAGCTGGCGAGGGCAATCAGGGGGGATTTCACGATGCGCAAGGGTTGGGGAAAATCTACGCCGAAATGCCGGGGATGTTTCGATGGACAGGGGTCTCAACCCTTGAAGGCATTGCTGGGCAGTCCCTGGACGCCGAGGCCATGGATCTTGAAGAGCCGCCCGCCGTGCTCCTCTTCGGCGGTCTTGTGGACGCCGGTGGTGACGTAGAGCTCAGCGAGATCCGGGCCGCCAAAGGCGCAGGCCGTGGTTTCCAAGGCGGGAACCGAGACGCGGTGGAGCTCGTCACCGGTCTTCGGATCGAAGCAGGACACGCAACCGCCGTGGCAGAAAGCGATCCACAGATTACCGTCGCTGTCGATGGCCATGCCGTCGGGCGAGGCATCGATGTGTCCGGTGGTGAATGCGCCGCGCACATTGAGCAACTGGCCCTTCTCGTAGTCGAAGGCGAGCACCTCCTTGCGCGGGGTGTCGATGTAGTAGCAGATCTTGCCATCGGGCGACCAGACGATGCCGTTGGAGTTGGTGACCGGGCTGAAGGCCTCGTGCACGCTGAGGTCGGGATCGAGGCGGTAGAGTTTGGCGCTGCCCTCCTTCTTGATGAGGCTGATGCTGCCGGCAAAGAAGCGGCCGTCCGGCGAGCACTTGCCGTCGTTAAAGCGGTTGTCGGCGATGTCGGCTTCGGGGTCGGCGATGGGTTCGAGATCACCGCTCTGCTCATCGAGGAAATGGAAACCGTGGTCCCCGGCGATCACCAGCCCGCCCTTGGCGCGGGGTACCACCGTGCCAACGCGCTCGCCCACGGCCCAGGAATTCTCCTCGCCGCTTTCCGGGTGGTAGCGGTGGACCTGATGGCCCTCGATGTCGACGTAGTAGAGATGCTTGTTGTGCCAGACCGGGCCTTCGCCCCACTGGCAGCGGATGGTGCCGACCGGTTCACAGAGAGTCATGGGCAGAAGGTGGGGGTGGGCGGCCGATGAGGCCAACAGAAATTTCCGGCGGGCTTGCAGGAGGCGGGCAGATGGGCAAGATGTCGACGTGTGGACGAAATGGTCAACCGGGCTGTTGGATGTGCTCTATCCGCCAGTTTGCGAGGGCTGCGGGGCTTCGCTGAGCGGCGGGCGCGCCCTCTGCGACGACTGCGATGGCGGTCTGCCGCGTCTGCAAGATCCCTTCTGCCAGTGTTGCGGCGAGGCCTTCGAGGGGGCCATCGACTCGGCGGCGACCTGCCCGCGTTGCCTGGAGCAAGAACCCGCCTACGACTTTGCCCGACCGGCCCTGCGACGCAGCGAGCAGGCTCTCGAGTTGATTCACCGCTTCAAGTACCTGCGCCGGATTCATCTGGCTCGCGATCTGGGCCGGCTCGCCGCCGAGGCCCTGACGGACCCACGTCTGCTCGAAGCGAAGCGTGAGGGTTGGCCCCTCGTGCCCGTGCCCCTGCACCGGAGTCGCGAGCGCCACCGCCATTTCAACCAGGCCGCCGAAATTGCCCGGGCCATCTCCCGGATCAGTGACCTTCCGTTCCTGCCCGCCCTCAAGCGCATCCGCAAGACCGGCAGCCAGACCCGTCTGACCCGCCCGCAACGACAGAAAAACCTGAAGAAGGCCTTTGCGCTGAGTCGCCGGGGTCAAACGTGGCTGCGCGATGACGGGTCAAGGGCAGTGATCCTGGTCGATGATGTGCTGACCACCGGTGCCACTGCCGATGCCTGTGCCCGGGTCTTGCGCAAGGCGGGAGTGGAAGAGGTGGTGGTCATCGCAGTGATGCGCGGTTAGAGCGCCTGGGACCAATACGGTGTCAGACGAAGCACCCAATGAGGCTGGCCTGCGGCTTACAGGGTTTATAGGCTGGCCGGGATTTCGCCGCCCCACCCAGTTCTGACCCACCCAGTCCTGCTTCATCACCCGGATTCACCATTTCCCATGACCCCATTTCCCATGACCCCAATCCGCCAGCGCATCCTACCTGCCTTCTGCGTCTTGTCCCTGGCCTGTGGATCCTTCCTGTCTGCAGAAGAAAGCTTCGACTCGCTGGTCACCAAACTGGCCGATGAGCAATACACAGTCCGGGAGGAGTCGACCCGGGCCCTGACCAAGCTGTGCTGTGAACAACCGGAACTGCTGGATGATCTGGCCAAGGTGATCTTTGATCCCGAAGAGGACATCGAGCGGGTGATCCGCGCCGAGGCGGTCGTTGCCGAGGCGGCCTACGTGGAGCGTGGCGTGATTGGCTTTGCCTTGGATCTGAATCTCGTGGTGGCTCGCCTTGCTGCGGAGGGTCCAGCTCGGGAGGCGGAAATTCAGCGGGGCTGGACGCTTGTCGAAGTGGCGGGCAAGCCGGTTGTGGGCATGAAGCCTTCGGAGATCTATGCCATGATCCACGAAACCCGTCCGGGCACAAAACTCCAGATGGCCTTTGTCGATGCCCAGGGTGAGCGCAAGATCGTTCTGCCCACGGTGGCTCCGCGCAGTACGGTGCGAAGCGGCGAGGATGTTGAGGAGCGTAAAAAGGAATGTCTCGAGCGATGGATGGAGCTCAAGCGCGAGGAGTTCGCTAACGACTGAGGCAGTTCGCTCAGGATTTGCTGAGGCACTCGCCCTTCAATGCGCGAATCACCGAGCGGCAGACGCCGGCCGTCAGAATCAGGGCGATCAGGGGGGCGATGCCGGATCTCAGGTTCTGGCCCACGACCCAAGGGTGAAGCGGGCTTTCCACGCTGTTGTAGTAGAGGTTGAAGGCGGCGTAGGCGAAGACCCAACCGGCGTGCAGGCCGATGGCAAACCACAGCGAGTCGGTGCGCAGTCGCGCCCAGCAAAGGATGATGCCGACCACAGTCAGGGTGAGGAAATCGGTGACGAAGAACTGCGGTTCGGTGAAGTGCAGCAGCAGCTTGCCGAGCAATTCGAAGCCGGCAAAGGCATGGGTCGGGTCAGCGAGACCACCCGGCGGCTTGAGGAAGTGGAGAAAGGCAAATAGCAGGGAGCTGCCAATCGTGGCCTTCAGCGGGCCGCTGGTGCGCAGCCACAGCCCGAGCACGATGCCGCGGAACAGCCACTCCTCGATCAATGAGGCGCCAATGGCAGGAAGCACGCATTTGGTGAGGATGCGCGAAGACTTGACCGGTTCGGTGTCGGCCGCAAAGGCGCCAGCCTGGGTCAGGATCATGCCGGTGGCCCAGAGGATGGCACCGGCGACGAGGAAGGCAGAGCCCGCGTGCAGCAGCGAGTTCTTTGCTCCGAGCTTTTGCAGCTCCATCAACCGGGTGGCGCCCGCGGCCCGTCCCATCCTGCGGATGCGGCGGATGAGCAGTGGGAGCAAGAGGAGGGCGGAGAGCATCAGTGCCCGGCTGAAGTAGCGGCCGATTTCGGCCCGGTCGCAGGCGGCACCCAGCCACTCGATGAAGGCCGAGGTCTCTTTGGCATTGCAGTAGGCCGCCAGTCCCTTGCCTGCCTGATAGAGCCAAGGGGTGAGGATGGCCGCGCCCAGCAGGGAGAAGAGGGCCCACAGGACCATGGCACCGGCTTCGGATTTGAGGAATTTGCTCAAGATCCGCAGTCTTGAGGCTTGGGCGTCGGGTTTCAAGTGCGATGGCATGATAGTCCGGGCCACCTTAATGGGTAAGACTCTCAATGGATTTTTGGGAAAAGCCTCTTGATTGCAGCCGGAAGTCGCGATTCTGCCTGCTGCCAGTCCTGCTGTTTGTCACCATCCATGCGACTGCCGCGGAGGTGGTGCGCTACTCCGATTTTGGTGCGGTGGGCGACGGCAAGACCGACGACTTTGCGGCCCTGGCGAAGGCCCATGCCCATGCCAACGAGAAGGAACTGCCGGTGGTGGCCGAGAATGGGGCGACCTACTACATCGGAGGAGCGGACCGGACGATTCCGATCCTGACCAGCACCGACTTCGGCAAGGCGCGCTTTGTGATCGATGACACCCGGATCGAGAACCACCGGGCCCACGTGTTCGAGGTGCGCTCCCGTCACAGGAAGGTCCGGCTCAAGGGAGTTGAGGCCCTCAAGCGCGGGCAGAAGCGCATCGCGGGCAAAGTGCCCGGTCCCTGCCTCATCCTCGCCCGCGACGACACGACCAAGCGCTTCATTCGACGTGGCAAGAACCGGAACAGCGGCTCCAGCCAGACGGATGTCTTCCTCGTGGACGCCTTTGGCAGGGTGGATGAGCGCACCCCCATCATCTGGGACTTCAAGGAGCTCAGCCGCCTGGAGGCCTTCCCCATCGACAAGAAGGAGTTGGTCATCCGCGGCGGTCACTTCACCACCATTGCCCGCTCGAAAAAGTCGACGAGTTACCATGCGCGCGGCATCTCCATCCGCCGCTCGAATGTGCGCGTTGAAGGCCTGCAGCACCACATCCAAGGCGAGGGCAAGGAGGGGCCGCCCTACCGCGGCTTCATCTCAATCAGCCTTTGTTCCAATGTCATCCTCAAGGATGTGGTGGTGACCGGTCGCAAGACCTACTACAAAATCGGCAATGCCGGCAAAAGGGTGCCCATGGGCAGCTACGGCATCTCGATCAGCAGCGCAATCGACGTGGCCTTGGTCGATGTCACCCAGAGCCACGACATCATGGATCGCAAGCGTTGGGGCATCATCGGCACCAATTTCTGCAAGAATTTGCTCTACGATGGCTGCGAATTGTCGCGGTTTGACGCGCACCAAGGGGTCACCAATGCGACCATCCGCAATTCGACCATCGGCTACATGGCGGTCAAACTCACCGGATTCGGAACCTTTCTGATGGAGGATACCACAGTGCAGGGAAGGCAATTGATCAGCCTCCGCCAGGATTACGGCAGCACTTGGAATGGGGAGATCATGATCCGCGATTGCACCTTGAAATACACCGGTGGCGGGGGAGTTCCGGCGGTCATTAGCGGTTTCAACGATGGCCAACACGATTTCGGATATGTCTGCTATCTGCCAACGCGGGTGGTCATCGATGGGCTCAGGATCGAGGATGGCGAGCGCGGCAAGGCTTATGAGGGTCCGGTGGTCTTTGGTGCCATCAATCCCGATTTCAAGCCCGGCGCCAAGCTGCCCCACCCGCAGGTGATGCCCCGCCAGGTGGCCTGGCGGAGGGTCGAAACCACCAGCGGCAAGCCACTGCGCCTGAGCGACCAGCCCGCAATGCATGCCGGGACCGAGGTCCTTTCGCAATAGCTGTTGCCTTTTGAGGTACAGAGCTTTGACTGAAATGACGTGCGGCCCTACGCCGTATGGCTAATTTCAAGCCATGAAACGTCTGATTTCCCTTTTTTGTGCCCTCTTTGTCGCCTCCCACGTCCAGGCCGATGAGCCTTTGCATGTCGTCTATCCCGGCGGCGAAGGCCCCGGCAAGGGCAAGCACGTGGTGCTGATTTCCGGTGACGAGGAATACCGCTCCGAGGAATTCATGCCGGCTCTGGGGCGCATCCTCGCCGATCATCACGGCTTCAAGTGCACCGTGCTCTTCTCGGTCGACGAGGAGGGCTTCATCAATCCCAACAACCAGCAGAGCATGACCCATCCGGAATCCCTGGATTCGGCCGATGCCATCATCACCGCCATCCGCTTCCGCAAGTATCCCGACGAGGTGATGGAAAAGTTCGATGCGGCCATGAAGCGCGGGGTGCCCGTGGTGGGGCTGCGCACCAGCACCCATGCCTTCCAGCACAAGAATGGCGAATACAAATCCTACAACCAGTGGGGCAAGGAAGTGCTCGGTGAGAAGTGGGTCAGCCACTGGGGCAAGCACAAGAAGGAGGCCACGCGTGGCGTGATCGAGGAAGCCAATGCCGACCATCCCGTGCTCAACGGTGTGGAGGACGTTTTCGGCAACACCGATGTGTATGAAGCTTCCCCCCCGGAGGATGCCACCATCCTGTTGCGGGGCCAGGTGCTCAAGGGCATGGAACCCGACAGCGAGCCCGCCGACTACAAGAAGAAGGGCAATCGCGCCATCAACGATCCCATGATGCCCATCCTCTGGACCCGTGAGTTGCCGCGCGAAGGTGGTGAGCCGCAGCGCATTGTCACCTGCACCATGGGAGCTCCCACCGACTTCCAGAGCGAGGACCTTCGTCGTGCGGTAGTCAATGGAGTGTTCTGGGGTCTGGGCATGGAGGTGCCAGAAAAGGCCAAGGTCGACTTCGTCGGTGAGCTCAAGCCTCTGATGTATGGCTTCAACGATTTCCGCAAGGGCGTGAAGCCTTCGGATCACGCCGCCAAATAAGGACGGGGATTGCCAATTTTCTCTCTTTCCACGTCCGGGTCATCTTTCTAGGTTTCCCACCCCATGCCCCATACCATTGAGCTCAAGTCGCCGGTTGAACTCGGCATCGTTCCCACCCACTTGAAATTTGTCGGCTGCCTGGTGCCCGACGAAGAAGGCAAATTCCCGCGCAATGCCGACGGCGAGATCCTGGTGGTTGCCGGTGTGCGTGAACTGGTCGAAAAGTCGCCGGTGGCCTTCAACAGCGTGCAGGTTTCGCTCTTTCCCGGCACCAAGCCCGAAGAACTCGATATTCTGGTGGCTGGCCTGAAGGACCTCGGTCTGGATGTCGACTTCGTGTTGATGGTCGGCGGGGTCAATCCGATGGACCCGAAGGACGAGGACGGTGTGCTCGACCAGCTTTTGCCCCTGCTCAAGTCTGCCGTACAGCATGAGGCCCGCCACGTCTCCTCCACCTCGATGGAGGAGTGGATGAGCTCCGAAGCCGCCCGCGAGGGTGCCGACTACGAGGCCGCCATGGAGCAGATCGCCAAGCTCCACGTTCGCGCCTATGAGGAAGCCGGTCTGGAAGGGTCGACCATCCAGAGCTGGAACATCGAGTTCCTGCGCCCCGGTGAATTCAAGACCTTCACCACCCTTGAAAAAGGCTGGGAGTGCATCCACAAGATCAACGAGAAGCTGGGCAAGCCCTTCTTCAAGATTCTCGTCGACGCCGCCCACTGCGCCGATTCCGGCGTGCCGCTGGCCGACAACCTCGCGCTGCTTCAGAAGATTGCCGATGCCAATGAGCTCGGTGTCTTCCACGCTTCTGCCAAGACCACCCGCGGCTGCCTCAGCACCGACGACGGCTGGATCGGCGCCATGCTCACCGGCATGGCCAAGACCGGAGCGCTCAAGCGGGTGTACGTCGAAATGTTCCACCATGCTGATGAGGCCCTCGAAGGCCTGCGCGCGCTTGAGCCCGGCCACGGGGTGGATACCACCGGGGATCGCCCCTACAACGACGTCATGGCCGATGGCCTGGGTGATGTGGCGCGCCGCCTCAACAACCTTTCCACCCGCGGCATCCTCTAACACCGGGTTTGATGGAGACCATACACGGCGAAGCATCCTTCACGCTGGAGACCCCCGAGCTGAGTCTCGCGGTGACCGAACGTGGTGGGCATCTGGCCCCGGTGGATTTCCACCTCGAAGGTCGCGATGTGTCCCCTTACGCGCTGGCACCCTGGCTGCCTGCCGAACAGGAGGACCAACCCACCTTGCTGAGCGTACTGCGCGGCGACTTCTTCTGCCTGCCCTTCGGCGGGCAGGAAGACGGGCCCCCGCACGGTGACCCCGCCAATGCCAAGTGGGAACAGGTTTCCGCCGATGAGCGCTCACTGGTGCTCAAGCAGCACGCCGGCGATTCCGGAGCCAGGGTGGAGAAGCGTTTCTCGGTCAAGGAGGGGCAAAGCGCCATCTTTGTCGAGCACCTCATCAGCGAGCTGGAAGGAGACTACAGCTATGGCACCCATCCCGTGCTCGACCTATCTTCCCTGCCCGACGGGGCCGGTCGCATCAGTGTCAGTCCCTTTCGCTGGGCCTCAACCTTTCCCGGCTATTTTTCCGATCCCGCTGCTGGAGAAACCCAATGCCTCAAGCCGGACGCGCGCTTCGAGGACCTGCGCAAGGTGGAACTAGCCGACGGGCTGCTGACCGATCTCAGTGCCTATCCGGCGCGCCTCGGCAACGACGACCTGGTGATGATGGTCAACGAGCCTGTTTCGGGAGCCCAGCCCTTCGCCTGGAGTGCGGTGTTGTTTGACGGCTACGTCTGGCTCTGTCTCAAGGACCCCAAGGACTTTCCCGCCACCATGCTCTGGCTCTCCAACGGTGGACGCAGTGCCGAGCCGTGGAACAGCCGCCACGTCGGCCGCCTCGGGGTGGAGGAAGTCTGCTCCTACTTCAGTCACGGGGTGGACGAGTCCCGCAAGGATCCGCTGGCCGCCGAAGGCATCCCCACCACCCGCCGCTTCAAGGCCGACGAGACCGTGTCGCTGAAGGTGATCCAGGCCGCAGTCGCGGTGCCCGCAGGCTTCGACCGCGTCGCCAGCATTGTTCCCGAGGGGGACCAAGCCGTGAAAATCACCTCAGAATCCGGAGTGTCATTGACGGCAGCCCTCGATTGGAAATTCTTGTCCTCGTAAATTCTCTCTCTAACCAATCCGGCGTCGCCCTGCGGGCGATGCCGGGACAAGTCCGGCGTCGCCCTGCGGGCTATGCCGGGACAAGTCCGGCTTCGCTCTTTGAGCTACGCCGGGACAAGTCCGGCTTCGCTCTTCGAGCTACGCCGGGACAAGCGAACTAGGAACCAGGAACTAAGAACTAAGAACTAAGAACAAAAATCATGAAACTACACAACGCCATGTGGCCCGGCCTAGTCGGCAAGGAGCCCGATACCGACCACCCGCCCATCTCGCTCGATCGCATGCTTGAACTCACCGTCGGCGCCGAAGTCAATGGCCGCAAGTTTGACGGGGTCGACCTCTTCATCTTCCATCCCCACACCGATCCCGATGCCTCTGAGGACGAGATCAAGGCCATGGCCGACAAGATCGCGGGCATGGGCCTCAACATCGGTTCCTTCGTCTGTCCGGTCTGGCCCGGCACCGTGGGCGGCCCCGCCTTCGGTTCGGAGGAAGACCGCAAGAACTTCGTGCTCGCCATCGAGAAGTCCTGCCGCATCGCCAAGATCCTCAACGAGCATGGCGTGCGCAAGTCGGGCGTGCTGCGCATCGACTCCGCCGGCAGTGTGGAGGACTGGGCCAAGGATCCGGCCGGCAACACCAAGCTGATTGCCGACACCTTCCGCGAAGCGGGTAAGGTCGCCGCCGACAATGGCGAGCGCCTCGCAGCCGAGGGTGAAATCTGCTGGGGCGGCATGCATTCCTGGAAGCACATGCTCGAGACCCTCGAGGCCACCGGCATGCCCGAGACCGTCGGTTTCCAAGCCGACCTCGCCCACACCTACCTCTACCTCATGGGCTACAATGCGCCCGAGGCCGCCCTCCTCAAGGAAGGCCACAGCGAGGAGGAATTCTGGGCTGCCTACGAAACCATGACCGATGCGCTTCGTCCTTGGACCTTCGACTTCCACGTCGCCCAGAACGACGGCACTGTCCATGGCAACGGCTCCCACGACAAGACCGGCCGCCACTGCCAGGCCAACGATCCCAAGGGCAAGTTGGACATCGCCAAATGCTCCACCTACTGGCTCAAGGACGCCAAGTCGCGCGGCATCAAGCACATCTGCTGGGATGGCTGCATGTTCGACAATTCGGTGCTCGAAAACCCTGACACCTGGAACGAGGTGCTCAAGGCCATGGTCAGTGTGGACGAGGCGATCTGAGCTTCGAGGATTGGGGGAATCCACTCCTTTCCAACCCGCCGTGCGAATTCCGCCGGCGGGTTTACCCCGTGGTGTTGACAGGCAGCTTCATCATTGATGCGATATTGCGAGGGATGACTGCAACTGATTGTCAACCGCGCCAAAAGTCGTGCCGCGCCGCTGAAATCCTGTGAGTTCCTCGGATACCGATTGAATAACAGGGCCAAGCTGGCATGGACACAGAAGGCGCGCATTC
>JAWVYP010000052.1:0-12799 GCA_033722655.1 Akkermansiaceae bacterium
TAAATCGAGCTCCTAACCAAAAAACCTGAACTCAAAACTCAAAACTCAAAACTCACATGCATAGGGAGACAGACAAATAGTGGAGAGTCGCAACCGACTGATTGTCAGTGGTTAGGTCTCTGTAAGTGGCGAGCACAAGGGGGTTCTAGGCTATATCGAGCGTCGTATGGCCGATGATGGGGACATGCAATTCTTTGGCGCAGCGAAAGTTGCATGTCCCCATCTCAGTCGATGGCCACATGACTAAGCAACACTCAGTGAGCGGATCCCCACAACTCACCAACGATCAGCAAACAGCACCTTGCCGTCGCGATCTTTCGCATCGAGTCGCTCGAGCGCCTGCTTGAAATCGGCCAGAGCGTAGGTACTGTCGATGGGCTGGACCAGTCGGCGGGCGGCCACGCGCTCGGCGAGCTGCCCATAGACTTCACGCACTTGCTCGTCCTCGGCCCTTTCCAGCCAGCGGGTGACCCACAGGCCGGTGACGGTGATGCCCTTGAAAATGAGTTGGCCGTTGCCGATGGTCACCGGTTTGCGGCCCATCGCCCCGTAGGTGATGTGGATGCCATCGTCATCGAGCAGCTTCATCACGCGCATGGCGCTCTCGCCACCAACGGCATTGAAGGCGAGCCTGGCCTTGCTGCCGCCCATGATTTCTCTGGCCGTGGCCTGCCCTTCGTCGTCATCGAGCAGGACCGCATCCCCACCCAGCTCCGTCAGCTCCTCGATGACATCCTTGCGGCGCACGAAGGAAATGGTCTTGATGCCGAAATCGCGCGCGAGCTGAATCACGCAGCGCGCGACTGCCGAGTTGCCGAGGTTCTGCACGATCCATTCGCCAGTCTCGAGTCTGGCGAAGCCATTGAGCAAGCGCCAGGCGGTGGCCGGGTTGACCTTGAGCATGGCGGCCTGCAAGGGATCGATGTCGGCGGGCAGCTTGAAGAGGATGGAGGCCGGCACGGTGGCGTGGGTGGCCCAGGTGCCGGCGCGCTCAATGAACATCACCAGGTCGCCGGGGAAGTAGCCATCCGCCTGGCTCTCCTCCACCACTCCGCAGCCCTCGATGCCGGGAACGGCGGGCAACTCGAGCTTCACTCCGTAGGTGCCCTCAATGGTGTTGAGGTCGGCGGGATTGATGGGAGCCGCGGTCAGGCGAACCCGCACCTCACCGTCCTTGGGAGGGGCGGGCGCGAAGGACTCCACTTCCAGGCAATCCACTGGTGCACCGGTGCTGCGAAAGATCAAACGCTGGGCATTGCTCATGCTGCCACCCTAGGCCCTGAGACACTTAGGCGACAAAGGGAATTTCCACCGCAACCCGGCATCCCTCACCGGGCCTGGATTCAATCTTGAGCATTCCGGACATTTCGCCGACCAGGCGCTGGACGAGTTGTAGGCCCATGCCATAGCCCTCCTCGCCAGAGGTCCCGGCAGTCGAGGCGGCACTGTGGTTGAGGATGGAGCGGACCTTTTGTTCATCCATGCCCACGCCGGTGTCGTGGACCTGGATCACCAGAACCGGCTTGTTCTCGCCCTGTTCGACCTTGAGCTCCACATCCACCCGGCCCCCGGCGGGCGTGAACTTGATCGCATTGGTGATGAGGTTGCCGCCAACCTGCATCAGGCGGTTGCGGGTCAGGCCAATCTGGCGGGGCCAATCCATCGCCTGGATCTCAAGCTCCACCCGCTTGCTGCTCGCCTGCGGCTCGTAGAGGGCGTGCAGTTTTTCGGCCAGCTTGTCGATGCGGCTGGTGCTGCCGGCAAACATCTTGCGTGGATCCTGATGGGTGTCTTCCTCCAAAATTCCTTCCACCATTTCGAGCATGGACTGCCCACTTTCCTTGAGCATGCCCAGCATCTCGAGCGCTTCGGGGCGACCCTCCTTGCCGAGCATGTCCGCCAGCACCTGAGCAACCCCGATGACGCCCGAGATCGGCCCCCGGACATCGTGGCTGAGCTTGCGTTGCCTCTCGTAGGAGATTCTCAAGCCCTCCTGCAGCTTGTGGATCTGACGCAAGGTCTCAAGCCGCTTGACCACCTGCTGCGCAATCAGTTTCAGCAGGTCAATTCGATCCTCTTCGAGCTCATGGGACTTGTCATCCAGCACGCACAAGGCACCCAGCTTGGCACCACTTTCGGTTTTCAGGGGCACGCCGAAATAGAAAACGAAGCCGTCCGCACCGCCGACATAGAACTTGTCTCGGGTTCTCTCATCGCGGGTCAGGTCGTTGATCCGCAGGGGTTCATCACCCATGATGGTGTGCTGGCAGACCGATTCCTCGCGGGGCATCTGGGTCAGTTCGGTTCCCGTTCTGGCCACCGACCACTGGGTGTTCTGGTCCAGCAGATTGATGAGCGAAGTCTTGGCGCCGGCCACCTTGGCCGCCAGGTCGGTCAGGTGCCCCAGCTCCTCCTGCAACTCGCTGTAGTCGATGTCGTAGTCGAGCAACTCGACCAGGCGCTCGTATTCGTTTTCGGGAACCGGTGAATTTAGTGAGCTCAATGGAGGAGGCTTGTTTTGTTGACGGGCCTGGAGATGGCGCTGGCAAGGCTCCTTGAAACCCGCTACAAGAATACGCAGACTGGCCCTGAAGTCCAATCAGCGATTTGTCCGCCCAACAAAAAACCCGCTTCCCATTCGGGAAGCGGGCTTGAAGAGGATTGGAGCCCTTGGTTGATCCTTGGTTGATCCTTGGTTGATCCTTAGTTGGAACCGGAAACCAGGCTGGCCTGGCTGGCGCCCTTCTTGAGCTTGGACTGCTTGAGCCAGCTCATGGTGGAGCGAAGCTTGGCACCGACCTTCTCGATCGGGTGCTTGGCTTCCTCCTTGCGGATCTTGTTGAAGTTCTTGCAGCCGCCTTCGAATTCGGCCACCCACTCGCGGGCGAACTTGCCGCTCTCGATTTCCTTGAGCTGCTTCTTCATGCGCTTCTTGACCGAATCGTCGATGATCTTGGGTCCGACCGAAACATCACCCCATTCGGCGGTCTCGGAAACCGAGAAGCGCATGCCGGCGATGCCCTGCTCGATCATCAGGTCGACGATGAGCTTGAGCTCGTGGAGACACTCGAAGTAGGCCATCTCGGGCTGGTAGCCAGCTTCCACCAGCGTCTCGAAGCCGGCCTTGACCAGGGCGGAAGCACCGCCGCAAAGCACCACCTGCTCACCGAAGAGGTCGGTGACGGTTTCTTCCTCGAAGTTGGTTTCGAATACACCGGCGCGGGTGCAGCCGATGCCGCGGGCCCAGGCAAGAGCGACCTTCTTGGCCTTGCCGGACACGTCCTGGTGGATGGCAATGAGACCGGGAACACCCTTGCCAGCGACGTACTGCGAACGAACGGTATGACCGGGTCCCTTGGGAGCAACGAGGATGACGTCAACGTTCTCGGGCACGTCGATGAGGTTGAAGTGGACGGCGAAGCCGTGGGAGAACAAGAGGGTTTTACCCTTGCTGAGGTTGGGAGCGATGTCCTTCTCGTAGACCTTGGGGATGACGGTATCGGGGGTCGCGACGAAGATGACGTCCGCGGCCTTCACGGCGTCCGCGGTGTCCATCACCTTGAAGCCGAGCTTCTTGGCGACGTCGCGGGACTTGGACTTCTTGTAGAGGCCGATGATGACCTCGCAGCCACTGTCCTTGAGGTTGAGGGCGTGGGCGTGGCCCTGCGAGCCGAAGCCGATCACGGCGAGGGTCTTGCGCTTGATGGAAGCGAGGGTGGCGTCCTTGTTGGTGTAGATCTTGGCGGCCATAAAATGGTGGTGTTCGTTCTTTGTAGGTAGGGGCCAACGGGGCCCAGCGGGGGCGGAACCCTGCCCATCCCGCGGGTCCCTAGTCAAGCCACAACAGAAAAAGCTCCCAGGCTGCTATTTCAGCGCCTTGAGCAGCTTGTCATGGATGCCGCCAAAGCCGCCATTGGAGAGCACGGCGACCACATCCCCCGGCTTGGCGGCCCCGGCCACGTGTTCGACGATGGCTTCCACTCCGTCAATGTAATGGCCCTCACCACCGAGTTTGGCGATGTCGGTCGAAAGCCGGGCGGGATCGAGGCGGTCGCCTTCGGGGATCTTGTCGAGATCGGTAAGGGCCGCGATCACCGCGATGTCCGCCTTGGCCAGGGCCTCGGCGAGCTCCATCTGGAAGACCGCGCGGCGGGTGGTGTTGGAACGCGGCTCAAACAGGATCCACAGCCGACCAGGATGGCGCTGGCGCAAGCTTTCGATGGCGAGTCGGATGGCGGTCGGGTGGTGGGCGAAGTCGTCGATGACCTTGATCCCATTTGCCTCTCCGCGCAGCTCCTGGCGGCGCGCAATGCCTTCGAAGGCGGCAAGACCGGCCCGAATCTCCTGCTCGCCGAGTCCGCCGAAGCGGGCGGCTGCGACCGCCATCGCTGCGTTGCGAACGTTGAACTCGCCGCTCATGGGCACGCGGTAGCCGGCGCCGTCGAGCTTGAAGGAACTGCTTTCGCCCTCATAGGAAACCTCCCCAATGCGCAGTTGGTTTGCCTGCCCAAAACCGACGGTGGTCACCGGGGCAGGCGCGCCCTCGATGACTTCGAGCACATTGGCCTCGTCGCCATTGACGAAGGCCATGCCGTTGCGCGGCACGATGCGCAGCAGGCGCTTGAAGCTGAGCTGGATCTGGGCGAGCGAGTCGTAGATGTCGGCGTGGTCGAACTCGAGATTGTTGATGATCACGCATTCCGGCAGGTAGTGCAGGAACTTGGAGCGCTTGTCGAAGAAGGCGGTGTCGTATTCGTCGCCTTCAAGCACATTGAAATCGGAATCCGTGAAGCGTGCTCCGCGTCCGAGGTTGCGCGGCAGCCCGCCGATCATGAAGCCTGGCTGCCGACCTGCGGATTCGAAGAGCCAGGCGAGCATGGAGGCCGTGGTCGTCTTGCCGTGGGTTCCCGAAACCACGAAGTTGCGTTTGCCGCGCAGAAAGTGCTCCTTCATCACCTCGGGCAGGGACTGGTAGAGCAGCTTGCGCTCGAGCACTGCCTCGGCCTCGGCATTGCCGCGCGAAATCGCATTGCCGATCACCACCACGTCCGCATCCGCCGGGATGTTGGACTCCCGGTAGCCCTCGGCAATCTCGATGCCCTGCTCGCGCAGGAAGTCGGACATGGGCGGATAGACATTGGCGTCCGAGCCGGTCACGACATGGCCCTTCTGCTTCATCGCCGCCGCCACCGATCCCATGGCGGTGCCGCAGATGCCGGTAAAGTGGAAATGCCTGGGGTCGCTCATGGAAGGCGCGAGATTAGTGGCCTGCAAGCCGTCGATCAATGCTGGTGATCTCTGAAATGCTCACCGAGCAGGTCGCGGCCGAAGTCGCCATCAAACTTGCGCCACACCGCATGGACGTGGTTGGCGTCATTCTGGGAATTCGCGGCCTCCATCAGGAAGGTCGGACCCTGCACGCGGTAATACCAGGCCTCGCCCGGCAAGGTGCTGCCGGCCCAACCGAAGTGCAGCTTTTCGATTCCCTTCTTCTCGATGGCCGCGAGTTCGCCCTTGGCCAGTTCCGGGCGGTAGCGCTCGAGGTAGACCTTGAGCAATTCCACCAGCATGGCCTGCTCGCCCTTGGTCATTTTGGCCGCCGACAAGCCCACGGGCTTCAGCGGGCCCACCTTGCGCTTCTCCCGGGTCAGAATTTCGGCCGGCGGCCTGTCGGTGTAAATCACCCCCTCTTGCTGGGACAGCTTTTCTGGCGCAGCCTCACGCCTCAGGCGCGCATCGACCCGCAGGGCCAGATCCCGTGCGGCAAGCTCTTCGCGTTCCAGCACCTGCAAGCCTTCGTGTTCTCCCTCGCGCACATGGGCGGGATTGGAACCGAAGAAGGAAGGCGTCAGCGCCACCTGGTCGCCGACGATGGCGAAGTTGAGCGAGAGGTGATGGCCCTCGAACTTCCAGCCCCAGCCCTTGGCGTCGCCCGGCGTGCCGAAGATCGCCACCCAGTATTTCTCGGGATCGCGGAAGTCGAAGCGGTTCTCGAGTTTGGCGAGCACGCCTTCGAGCATCATGATCTGCTTGCTCTTGAGCAGGCCTTCCTTGCTCATCGCCGACTTCAGCAAGCCGAACACTGCCTCGCGCTGGTCCTCGTCCAACTCCTTGAAGAGCAGACCCGAGCGCTCGCGCGGGGTGTAACGGAAGTTCTGGCGCTGCTCATCGTCCATGGCCGCCAGCAGGTCCTTTTTCTGCTCCTCGCTGACGGCCTGAATCAGGGCCCGGGCCGCGGTCTCCATGTCCTTCGCCGGCCCTCCCATCAAGGACATCGAGCCGGCGGCCAGAAAGCTCAGGATCATTTTCATGACCCGCATCCTGCTCGGGCGTTCGAAATCCCACAAGCCAGATCCCGGCCTGCGGCGGACACACCCCCGATCATCCGCTGCTTGGTTTGACAGCCCGCCGGCTTTTCGCTCTATAATGGAGAATGGCACAAGACCCCAACGAACCTTGGTTCTACTCGCAAGGAGGCACCCAACAGGGACCTGTTCCCTTCTCGGAGTTGCAGGCCAAGGTCAATGCCGGCGAACTCCATCCCGCCAAGGACTTGGTGTGGAAGGAAGGCATGGCCAACTGGACTCCCGTCGGCCAAATGCGCGAAGCCTTTCGCGCCACCAAGGAGGAAAATGCCCCGACCCCCGAACCAAAACCCACCCCCGAGCCAAGCCCCGAGCCCGAGTCCAGCCCGGAGCCCACTCCCGATATCGATCTCACTTCGGATCCTGATGCGGAGTCTGAACCTGGTTCAGAGACGACACCTGGGCCCAATTCGCAACCCGAGCCGGAACCCAAACCGAAAGCCGCACCGCTGCCCGAGCCCAAACCGGAGCCCAAACCGGAGCCCAAACCCGAGCCCAAACCCGAGCCCAAACCCGAGCCCAAACCTGAGCCCAAACCTGAGCCCAAACCCGAATCCAAGCCGGCGCCCAAACAGCAGATCCAGCAGCCCGCCCCGATCCAGGAAGAGAAGAAAAAGAAGAAAGAATTCAAGGAGGAGCTCGAAGGCGCCCATCGCGGAAAATACATCTTCGGCGTGTGGATCTTCCCCATCCTGTGGCTCATCCTCTACAATTACGCCTTGGTCACCTTCGGCAAATCGCTCGGACAGGGACTCTTCTACGGGCTGGTCGGCTTCGGCATCCTGGTCCCTGCCATCGTCGCCGTGTTTGTGACGCTCAGGCGCCTGCATCATCTGGCCATGGGCAACATCTGGCTCTTCGGCCTGCTGGTTCCCTTCCTCCAGCTATGGGTCGGCTACCGTCTCTTTGCCTGCCCCGGCGCGTATGGCGCAGGCCGCAAGATGGATGCCATCGGCATCGTTCTGGCTATTGTCTATTGGCTCACCATCATCGCCTTTGTCGCCAGCATTCCCATCACCGGACTCATCGCGCTGACTTTGATCCTTGAAAACCCCGAGTTCATGGAGCAGATCACCAAGGATCCGCAGCAGCGCGAGCAACTCAACAAGGCCCTGATCAAACTGCGCGACCTGGTCAATTCCTTCTAATCCCCTGTTGAGCCCTCGCTGCCACCCCCCAGCCCGTGATCCGCAATTCCAAGCTCGCCGATGAGCGCCGCGAGGCCGGCCCCATCGAGTGCTGGTGCCTGCACGGCAGCGTCGGACTGGCCGCCGACTGGCGCGCCACCAGCGAGCAGCTCGCCGAGCGCCAGATCAGCACCCGCGCGGTGGACTTGTGGCGCTTCCTGGAATGCGATCCGATGCCGCTTGAGCAATTCGGCGACGCCTTCAATGCCGATGCCTCCGGCCAAGCCGACCGTGGCCAGACGCGCATTCTGGTCGGCTATTCCATGGGTGGACGCCTCGCCCTGCATGCGCTGTTGGCGGAGAATTCCCCTTGGCAGGCCGCCGTCATCATCGGTGCCCATCCCGGCCTGGAAGACGGCGAGGAGCGAACCCGGCGCGCCGCCGCCGATGCGCAGTGGGCCAGCCGCGCCCTGATGGGCTCATGGCAGGACTTCCTCGAAGCCTGGGACGCCCAAGCCATCCTGCAGGGCGCGGAAATCCGCGACGGCAGGGAGCGCTCGCGCCTCCAACTGCGCCGCCGCGAGATTGCGCGCAGCTTTGTCGACTGGTCCCTGGGGGCCCAGCAGCCGCTGTGGGACCGGCTGCCTGAAATCCAAGTTCCCGTGCTCTGGATCAGCGGCGAGCAGGACGACAAATTCAAGGCCCTCGCGGATCGCGCCTGCAGCATGCTTCCCGCGGGCAAGCATCAGGTCGCCCCTTCCAGTGGCCACCGCGTGCCGTGGCAGGCAGGCGAATGGCTGGTGGATCGGATTGCCCACTTTGCACTCACAGGCCGGTGAAGCCGTAGGCCACCAGGCCGCCACCCATGACGGCGAGGAAGATCCAGGTGACCACCGATTGCAGGTCCACGCCGGATCCTCCGTGATCGTGGTCATGCCCGCCCATGTCGTGCTTGCGGCCCAGCCAGACCATGAGCCCGGCGAGTGCCACGGCCGCGAGGTTCATGAAGAAGGAATAGTCGATGGCAAAGTGGGCCACCTCCTCGATCTTGCGCGAGCTCTTCGGCGTCAGTCCGGTGGCAAAGAAGAGATAGTGCAGGATGAGCGCGGTCGCCACAATGGAGGCATACATGATTCCCGCGATGTAGAGGGCAACCCGCCAACCGTAGTACTTGGCGTTGACCTTCACCAGGGGCGGCACCATCAGGTCCGAGTAAATAAAGCCCATGATGCCGGCAAACATCACCCCACCGCTGTTGAGCACGGTCGCCAGCGGGATGTTGCCCATCGAACCGATGAAGGTGGCCGCTGCGACAAAGGGCGCGACCATGGCGTTCTGCAGTGCGATCAGGAAGTTGGCCGGGTCCTCCTTGGCGGCATCGGCCAGAAAGATCGCCTTCCAGAAGGAATCGGGAACGAACACGGCCACAAAGCCGGCGACGGTGAAGCCGATGGTGATTTCCTTCCACACCATCTTCCACTCCATGCCGAACTTGTGACCGACCATGGCCCAGCCCTCGAGACTGCGGATGCGCTGCTTCCAGTCGAAGTCGTCCTCCTCGTCCCCGCCTTCCTCCTCGACCTTCTCTCGCGCCTGCTTCAACCACTTGCGTGGATAGGTCAGCTTGATCAGCAGACTGCTGATGCCAATCAGGATCAGGCCGCCAAGGATTTCGGCGGCGAGAAACTGCCAGCCGAGAAAAATCAGGATCAGAATACCCAGCTCGATGACCAGGTTGGTCGAGGCGAACATGAAGGCCACCGCGCAGATGTAGTGCGCGCCCTTCTGTACCAGCGAGCGCGCCGCCGAGAGCGCGGCAAAGGAGCAGGAACTCGAGATGCTGCCAAAGAGCGTGGAGATGCCCACGCTCTTCACATTGGCCTCGCCCATCCGGCGCGTCAGGCGCTTCTTGGGCACGAAGACCTGGATCATCGCGCTGATGGTGTAGCCGAGCACGAAGGCCCAGCCGGCCTTCCAGAAGAAACCGAGGGCGGTCTTGGCCGCCTCGCCGTAGGATGGGAGAAAGGAATCAAACATGAGCAAAAAGCAGTGCGATGGGAAAACGCCCTTTTCAGAACCAGAATTTGACTCCAGCGATCAGCGATGTCGTCTCCGCGTCGCCTCCCCCACGTTCAATGCGATTGGCGGTCTGGCCAAGGGCCGATTCCCAGCTGACGCCGACGTAGGGCGCAAACTTGCGGCTGAATTCATAACGCAGGCGCAGACCAAGTTCAAGGTCGGTGAATCCTGCCCCGATTCCATACTCGTCCACATCTTGGGCGGATGCACCCAGCTCCAGACGCGGTTGAAGGATCAGGCGCTGGGTCAGCAGCAAGTCATATTCGCTTTCCAAGCCGAAGGACAGGTCACCGTCCTCGCTGAGATAGAAATTGGCATCCAGCTCGAACCATTGCGGTGCCAGACCCTGAATACCGATGGCCGCGAAGGACCGCTGCGGATCGGGTTCGAAGTCGTGGCGCACTCCGGCGCGCAAATCAAAGAAACTGCTGACCGCATGGCCGTAGAACAACTCGGTCTGCATCGACTCGAAGCGATCCTCATCTAGCGAGTATTCCCCCTCGGTTTCGAGGAACAGCTTGTTATAATCACGCGCCGCCCAGGCCTGCAGGTCCCAGAGGAAGACTTCCCCGCCGTCAAAAGAGCGGTATTCGAGACGGTCGCCACTGAAAAAGTAGAAGACCGGATTGTCGTGGACCGGAGTCACTCCAAAGTTGGTGGCACCCGTGCCCGGATCATCAAGGGCATAGCGGCGAATTTCTTCGCCCTCGGGGGGAGGTGGTGCAGGTGAATGGTAATCCTCGGGCATGGTCGATTGCGCGTGGGCAATCATCGTGAGGCATGCCGGCACCAGGAGAAATGGGTGAGCTTTCATGAGATTGGGTTGGCTTGCAGATTCAAGAGACGCGCACGACTTGGAACATGCCGGCTTCCATGTGATAAAGCAGGTGGCAGTGGAAGGCCCAGTCGCCCTTCTCGATTGGTGTGATGAGCATCGAAATCTTTTCGCCGGGCTTCACCAGAATGGTGTGCTTGTAAGGAAGTTTTTCGTGGGGCTGGCCGTTTTCGATCTGCATCCACATGCCGTGAAGGTGAATGGGATGTTCCATCATGGTGTGGTTCACCAGCCACAGGCGGAGGCGCTCGTTGTGGCGGAAGTTGTAGGGTCCGGGGTGCTGCGAGTATTTCAGGCCGTCAAAGGAGAACATGAAGCGCTCCATGTTGGCCGTGATGTTGATGGTCATCTCGCGATCCACCTTTGGGGAGTATTGCTGGGGAGCGGCAGAGACCAGATCCTTGTGGGTCAGAACCTTCCAGCCATCCCCTCCAAGCCCGATGCCCGGCTCGTCCATGCGGCGCTTGGGGTTCATGATGACCATCGCGGCATTGACATTGTCGTCCGGCACGAAGGGCTTCGGTCCTCGCGGACCGGGAATGTCCGGCGTCGGGCCAGCGGGCATGCGTCCGTCGACTTCGTGCCCCTTGTCCTTCATGTCACCGCCCATTCCACCGTGCTTCATCTCTCCATCCTTGACCATCATGCCCATGCCGATGTCCTCGAGCTTGCGCACGGGACGCTCGCGGAGCGCCGGAACCGGGGCACTGAGGCCAACTTCCGGTGAAAGTGTGCCGCGGGCATAGCCGCTGCGGTCGAGTGACTCGGCAAAAATGGTGAAGGGCTGATCCTTGCGGGGGCGCACCAGAACGTCATAGGTCTCGGCCACGCTGATCCGGAATTCGTGGATGTCCACCGGCTTGACCGGCTTGCCATCGACCATCACTACCTGCATGTCGAGACCGGGAATGCGCACGTCAAAGGTGCTCATCGCGCCCGAATTGATGAAGCGCAGGCGGACGGTCTCGCCGGGATTGAAGAGCGCGGTCCAGTTCTGGTCAGGCGCCTGACCATTCATCAGGTAGGTGTATTCCGAGCCGGTGATCCCTGCCAGGTCGACGGGACTCATGCGCATCTTGCCCCAAGCCATGCGTTCAGCGACGGTTTCGCTAAATCCGTCCTTCTTAAAATCCCTGATCAGGTCGCCCACTGTGCGCTGCTGGTAATTGTAGTAGCCGTCACTCATCCTCATGTTGCGAAAGGCCGCCCTCGGACCATCCGAGGTCCAGTCCGACAGCATCACCGTGTAATCGCGATCGGCACGGATCGGATCGCCGCCCTTCGGCTCAATGACAATCGGCCCATAGGTGCCGGTCTGTTCCTGGAAGAAGGAGTGGCTGTGATACCAATAGGTGCCGGCCTGCTTGAGGCGAAATCGGTAAGAGTAGGTCTCACCGGGCTTGATGCCTGCAAAGTTGACTCCCGGCACACCGTCCATCTCGAAGGGCACCAGAATCCCGTGCCAGTGGATGGAGCTGTGCTCGCTGTCCATCAGGGAGTTGGTGACATCCATGCGCACCACATCCCCCTCGCGCCAGTGCATCAGGGGAGCTGGCACTGAGCCATTGATGGCCGTCGCACGTACCGCTTCCTTGCGCCCATTGAGATAGAAATCGCGGTAGGCGATGTCGAGATCGTAGCGGTCTTTTGGCGAGCGATGTGTCAAATCCGCAGGCTCGCCCGACTGCGCCCACAGGGGCCGGGGCAGGATTCCACCAAAGCTGGCAACAAAAGCACCGGAAGCCAGGCCGCGGATGAATTGACGACGGGGAAATGGATTCATGGTTTCATCTTAGCAATGGGGTCCAAAAGCAGAAGCTTGGATACGCAAGGGCCCGTGCAGCCATGGACATGGGGCCCACTTGGAGGAATCAAACGGTTTAGCCCGAATTGTTCATGATTCTCGTGGACGAGGCGCAGGAATTCTCGATCTTGCCAAGGCCGACGCTGAAAAGGCAGTTCGGGCTGAGTTGCCACTCTATCCAACTGCGTTTTCGGGGAGAATGCAGGCAACATTGGGAAGGACAAGCCGTAGACCGAGGTTTCATGAACGATTCGGGTTAGCTGGCAGAACCCACGGCAATCACCACAATCATGCCAAACAGGGCAAACCAGAAGAAGGCGCTCACGCCGGCTTCAAAGGCGTGGCGATTGCGGGTTTCCTTGGGCGATTCAACTTCGACGCGCATCTTTTCCTCGATCACCTCGTCGGCCGGGTTCGTGGCCTTGGCGGGAACAATCGCGAGCAGGATCAGCCACAACAACAGGGAGGCGACCAGTGGGCCAGTGTAGAAGACCCCATTCAAGGCGGGGCCGGCGGGTTGCACCCAGATGGCAGCAGCCCAGCCGAAGAAGAGGAAGAGGGTGAAGAAGAAAACAAAACCGGAAGCAAA
>JAWVYP010000053.1:0-12732 GCA_033722655.1 Akkermansiaceae bacterium
CCGCAATGGCGGCGCCCTGCAAACCGGTTCGGTCACTTCCGTCAATGGCGGCGGATCCCGCAATCTTGGCAGCGCCCCGAACAATGCCACCAGCGACTGGGTCATTCTCGTCGAAACCCAGCAGAGGAGCATTGCCTACATTCACGGCGATGTCTCGGAAGATGGAAGCATTCCCTCGGGATCGGATCCCGCCTACGACCAGATGCTGTTGACGGACAGCGGGCCGACCGGTCTCTCGGAATTCAAGGCCATGGTGGAGGCCGAAGGCTACACCATTACCCAGCATTATGACGCAGAGACGACCCTGAACGCTGAATTCCTGAATCAGTTTGACGTCATCGTCTTCGGCTTGCACCAGAAACTCTGGTCGGCAGCCGAAAAAACGGCCCTGGATGCCTGGCTGCGAGAGGGAGGTGGCGCCCTGTTTTACAGCGATTCTGCGGCAGGCGGCAAGTGGAGCATTGTCGGTGCCCAGAACCCCGTCGGACAAAGCGCGGTGAACAATGTTATTTCCGCCTACGGCATGGAGGTCCTTGTCGATCAGGCTGACGGCGTTAAGGCCTACCGTTCCGGCCCCGATGCAACACACCCTGTTGTATTTGACCGTCCAATTCTTGAAGGTGAAGGAGTCTCACCCCTTGCCGTTGATCCTGCATCCGATGTGGAGATCCTCATTCCTTATGTGGACGATCCTGATTACAAGGTAAGCGGCAATGCCACGACCCAGCACACCCAGAATATCACCATCAGCAATCCGCAATACGCGGCTCTGGCCACAGTGGGGATCGGCAATGGGCGTCTCATGGCGATGTTCGACCGGCAACCCATGTGGAATGACGGGCCCGGTTCCGACATCGACATGCGGGACAACCGAACCATTCTGATGCGCGTGGTGGATTACCTGGCAGGTAACCTGGTTGCGACCGGACAACATCCTTACCAAAATACGCCCGCTGCCATCCCCGGAACGATTGTTTCCGGTCATTACGACGAAGGCGGCCAAGGCGTGGCCTACTATGACACCACGACCGGTTTCGAAGGCAGCGACGACTGGCGCAGCGATGATGTGGATGGCGGCGAAAATGTCATCGCCTGGTTCAGCAATGGGGAATGGCTTGAATACACTGTCGATGTGGCAGAGGCCGGCACCTACACACTAGTGGTCAACGGCGCTTCCAATGCTGGCGGCGGCACACTGCATATCGAATTTGGCGGTGTCGACAAGACCGGCCCCATCGCAATTCCCGATACCGGCAACTGGGCTTCCTTTGTCGAGATCACGATCCCGGATATTAGCCTCGCCGCCGGTGAGCAGGTCATGCGTGTGGTCAAGGACAGCGGCAGCCTCAACCTTGGCGATATGACCTTTAGCGGGTCCGCGAGCAACACCGCACCAACAGCCAATGCGGGGCCGTCGCAGACCGTGACCGACAGCGACGGTGACGGCTTTGCCGATGTCAGCCTGGACGGAAGTGGGTCCACCGATGCGGACGGCACCATTGCCGAATATGTCTGGAGCGAGGGCACCACCCAGATCGCCACCGGCGTCAATCCGGTGGTTACCCTCGCAGTCGGCACGCACACCATCACCTTGACCGTGACTGACGACTCCGGTGCAAGCGATACGGACACCCTGGATATTACAGTTGAAGCTGCGCCAGCTGGCCAAGCCCCATACGGCGGCTCAGTTGCTGCCATTCCCGGAACGATTGTTTCCGGTCATTATGACGAAGGCGGCGAAGGCGTGGCTTATCACGACACAACCGCCGGTTTCGAAGGCAGTGTTGACTGGCGCAATGATGATGTGGATGGCAGCGAAAATGTCATCGGCTGGTTTGCCGACGGCGAATGGCTGGAGTACACCGTGAACGTTGCTGAAGCCGGAACTTACGATGTCGTGGTCAAAGCAGCATGCGGATATGGCAATGGCGGCACGCTGCACATCGAGTTTGACGGCGTGGACAAGACCGGAGCGATCAATGTACCTTATACCAGTTCATGGGGCTCATACGTAGAAATGACTGTTTCAGGAGTCTCTCTGGAAGCCGGTGAACAGGTGATGCGCGTGGTCAAGGACAGCGGCTACCTCAACCTTAGCGACATGACCTTCAGCCAGTCCTCGAGCAATGCGGCACCGACAGCCAATGCGGGGCCGTCGCAGACCGTGACCGACAGCGACGACGACGGCTTTGCCGATGTCACCCTGGACGGCAGCGGATCCACCGATTCGGACGGTACCATTGCCGAATACGTCTGGAGCGAAGGCGGAGTGGAGATTGCCAGAACCAGCTCGGCCACCATTACCGCAAGTCTGGCGGTGGGCACCCATGCCCTGAGCCTGACCGTTATCGACAACGACGGTGCTGCCAGCACGAATGCAGCGGAGGTGACCATTACCGTGGAGGCTGCTTCGGGAGCTCAGGTCGTGGCAGCAATCAACTGCGGTGGCCCCGCTTATGCGGCAGAGGACGGAACCGCCTATTCGGCGGATAGCGGTTTTTCCGGCGGCAAAACCTACACCACGGGTCATGCCATCTCAGGGACCACCGATGACAGCCTCTACCAATCGGAGCGCTACGGCAACGTGACCTACTCGATCCCGGTCGACAACGGGGATTACACGGTCACCCTCAAGATGGCCGAGATCTACCAGTCGGCAGCGGGCCAGCGCGTGTTTGACGTCCTGATTGAAGGAGCACTGGTGGTCGATGATTTGGATATCTACGCTCAGGTTGGGCACGATGCAGCCCACGACCTCACGTTCACGACCACCGTGAGCGATGGCAGTCTTTCCATCGATATGGTGAGTGTCATCAACAATGCCAAGATGTCGGCCATTCTGGTCACCCAAGCGGTTTCCGGAAACACGGCACCGACGGCCGATGCCGGCCTGGACCAGACCGTGACGGATGTCGACGGCAGTGGCAGCGAAAGCGTCACCTTGGATGGCGGCGGTTCCATCGATCCGGATGGCACCATCGCCGAATACGTCTGGAGTGAGAGCGGGGTGGAGATTGCCAGAACCAGCTCGGCCACCGTCAGCGTGGACCTGGCCGTGGGCACCCACGCCCTCAGTCTGACCGTCATCGACAACGAAGGTGCTGTGAGTGCGAATGCAGCAGAAGTGACCATTACTGTGGAATCTCCAACGGAGACTCAGATTGTCGCAGCGATCAACTGCGGTGGCCCCGCTTACACGGCAGAGGACGGGACCGCCTATTCAGCGGATAACGGCTTTTCCGGCGGCAAAACCTACACCACGGGTCATGCCATCTCAGGGACCACCGATGACAGCCTCTACCAATCGGAGCGCTACGGCAACGTGACCTACTCGATCCCGGTTGCCAACGGGGATTACACGGTCACCCTCAAGATGGCCGAGATCTACCAGACGGCAGCGGGCCTGCGCCTGTTTGATGTCCTGATTGAAGGAGCGCAGGTAGTCGATGACTTGGATATCTACGCTCAGGTTGGGCACGATGCAGCCCATGACCTCACGTTCACGACCACGGTGAGCGATGGCAGCCTTTCCATCGACTTGGTGAGCGTCATCAACAATGCCAAGATGTCGGCGATTCTGGTCACCCAGCAGGCAAATAGTGGCTCCACCGAAGCTCTTGTGAGTGCAGACACAGCTGCCTTCATTCAAGCAAGCAGTGATGATGAACTGGCATCGCAACCAGCTGACGCTGAGTTTCAGGTTGCATCAGGGGCATTCGTGGTCACGAAAGATGGTGGCTCGGAGGGTCGTCATGCGGAGCTGTCCGAGGATGTCCAGGGACAGCTGCTTCTGGCCGCCGCTTATCAGCGCGAGTTCACCATGGCAGTCACCACGACCACGGCAGTCTGGATCTTCGAATGCACACCAGGAGCCATCTTTGAATACGAGATCGGAGAGAATTCCGATGTGGCGGTGACCTACACAATGGCTGAGGAGTTGACCGCCCTGCTGGATACTCTATTCGTCGAAGGAGAAATTCTGGACGTGAGCATCGACTGAAAATGTCCGCCCATTGAGCAATGAAACCATCGCCCACATCCCCGTCCATGAATGAGCCCAAGATCTGCGCCAGCAGGCAAGTCCCGATCGGCCTTGTGGCTTTCATTTTCGGCCTCATGCCCGTCTTGGAGGCCTCCGAAGTGTTTCTCGAAAAGGGAGGTCTGGTGGTGATGGAAGCGGAATCGACCCGTTCCAGCCTGCGCAAATGGAAGGAGAAGACCGATGTCGAGGACTACTCCGGCAAGTGCCATCTCGAGTTCACCGGCAACCGCATCATGAACGGGCCGCCGGACTCCCCGCTCCGATACAAATTCCAGATTCAGAAGCCGGGCAAATACCGGCTCACCCTGCGGGCCCGCAAACGCCTGGAAACCGAACGCGAGGACCTCTCCAACGATTGCTATGTCAAGGTGAGTGGCAATTATGAGGCCGGGGGAGGAGCCCCGCTGGACATCTTGGAGGAGGACACCAAGATGTTTGGTGGCCACAAGGATGGCTGGGGCTGGGCGGTCATGCTCGACCACGACCACAAGAAGTACGATGCCATCTACGACTTCAAGGCCGGGGAAACCTACGAGCTGACGATTTCCGGTCGCTCGAAGAACTTCAATCTCGATCGCATTCTCTTCGTGCATGAATCGCACAAGCTGCGCGAGGTGCAGCGCGAGAATCCGCCGGAGAGCCAAGGTGAGGGAGCTTCAAGGATGAACTCGAAGCTTGCTCCCCGGGTCACCCGCAAGCTTCACAACCAGGAGGGCCAGACCATCGAGGCCAAGCTGGTCAGCAAGCAGGGCAACACACTGATTGCGATTGTCCGGGGCCGCCGCTACGAGATTCCGATGGATACGCTGTCCAAGGAAGACCAGGAATTCATCAGCGAGTGGCAGCCGGCAGAGTGATTTAGCGCCGCTCATCCCGCTTGGCCGTCTTCAGCAACAGGTCGGGAATGTGCATCCCTGGTCATCCCGGCTTTTTTGGCTCTGCGCACTCCGGAGTTGATCCGGCCCGGAAGCTGGCGATGCTGGGTTCATGTTCTGCCGCCTGCTTCTGACCCTGGGTCTCACGATTTCGCTACTCTCCGCCGAGCGCCCGCCCAATGTGGTGCTCATCATCACCGACGACCAGGGCTACGGTGATATGTCCGCTCACGGCCACCCGCTGCTGAAAACGCCGAACATGGACAAGCTCCACGGCGAGAGCCTGCGCCTGACCGACTTCCACGTCGATCCGACCTGCTCTCCCACCCGCGCGGCCCTGCTCACCGGCCGCTACTCCACCCGCACAGGTGTCTGGCACACCATCAACGGCCGCTCGATGATGCGCCCGCAGGAATTGACCCTGGCCGAGATCTTCAAGGCCAACGGTTACGCCACCGCCATGCTCGGCAAATGGCACCTTGGATCCAGCTATCCCTGCCGCCCGGTGGATCAGGGCTTCGACCACAGCATTTTGCACTTCGACGGCGCCATCGGTGGTGGGCCGGATTACTGGGGCAACGACTACTACGACGACCACTACATGACCAAGGACGGCTGGAAGCCCTTCAAGGGTTACTGCACCGACGTCTGGTTTGAGGAGGCGGCCAAGTTCACCGAGGCCAACCAGGACAAGCCCTTCTTTCTTTACCTCGCCACCAACGCCCCGCACGGCCCCTACATTGTTGACGACAAGTATTCCGATCCCTTCCTCGAGGCCGACCCCGAGATGCCCGAGAACCTCGCCAAGTTCTACGGCATGATCGCCAACATCGATGAGAACCTCGGAAAGTTCCGCAAGCATCTCGAGGACATCGGCATCGCCGAGAACACCATCCTCATCTACATGACCGACAACGGCACCACCGCCGGTTGGATTTGCCTCAAGCCCAAGTATGATTACTACAACGCCGGCATGCGCGGCTGGAAGGGATCGGCTTGGGAAGGGGGGCAGCGCGTGCCCTTCTTTGTGCATTGGCCAAAAGGTGGTCTGACGGGCGGCAAGGACATCGACGGTCTGACCGCCCACATCGACGTGCTGCCGACGCTGGTAGATATCTGCGAACTTCAGAAGCCGCAGGGCCCGCGCATCGATGGAAGATCGATGGCAGGCCTCCTCCAAGGTGGCGACCCCAAGTCCTTCGACGAGCGCCCCATCTTTGCTCACGTGCAGCGCAGCTACATTCCACCTAAATGGGAGCAGTCGGCCACCATGCTGGGACCGTGGCGTCTGATGGACGGCAAGGAGCTCTACAATCTGGCAACCGATCCCGGTCAGCAGACCGATGTCGCCGCCAAGCATCCCGAGGTGGTCAAGGAACTGCGCGAGCATTACGAGGCTTGGTGGGAGACCATCGAGCCGGAAACCAAGCAGACTGTGCATCTGGGTCTGGGGGGAGCCGAGAATCCGATTACCCTCTATTCCCACGACTGGCTGATGCCCGGCACGGTGACCGCAGCTTGGCACCAGAAGCAGATCAGGCGGGGAGACCTGAAAAACGGGCCGTGGGCGATCAACGTCGAGAAGCCAGGCACCTATGAGATCAAGCTCTACCGCTGGGCGCCCTATCTGGACAAGGCGATGGAGCAGAAGTCCGCACGCCTCAGCGTCGGTGGTTTCGATCAGACCATCGAGCTCAAGCCTGAAGACACGGAAGCCATCTTCAAAGTCGACCTGCCCCTCGGCCCGGCCATGCTGCAAAGTTGGCTGACCCGACCCGATGGTGGGGTTAGTGGTGCGTATTATGTGACCGCTGAGTTGGTGGAGTGAGCCCCGTAGCGGCGCGGTACTAGTTCCTTGGTGTTTTTTTATGCGCAAGCACGTGAGCGAGAGAATCCGTTGAGGTGGATTTGATTGTCACTTAACTCCTTGATAGCTAACATGCCAAGCATGCGGCCAATCTTAACAAGGTTCGCTCAATAAAACTGTTAGCCTCAAAAATGAAAAGCGACGAAGAACCACGACTATTCAATGACTGGGACTTCCTTACGGGTAAAGCTTTGGTGGCCTTTGTTGTCATCTACAATGGATTAGGTGTTTCGATCGTGGTGGGGTTATGGGGGCAAGAAAATATGTTGAAGGTGCTGATATGCACTGCTGGTTATGCGACATTGTTATTCTTGTTGGGCCTAAGGCTCTCTTCCGGATTTAGAGGGCTGGGTGCTAAGCCTGAGAGGAATAATGATAAACTGCTATCCTCGCTTACCTTCCCAATCATTATGTGGATAATCATTCCGACCATTTTTTTGGTTTTGCCCAGAGGCACATTGTAAGTGCGGAAAGCGCAGAAAATTATATGTATATTGGGCTAACAGATCAGCGCACCCGATCGCCACACGCCGCGCAGTTGACCTTCTAGGGTTGTTTGATAGGTTTTAGGTCAGGCCATCTTCCGCACCCAGCGACCGGGTGGCCTCAAACGTTGCTATAAAAATGAGAATGCAGATACCCATCGCCCTATTTGCTGGAGCCTGTATTGGTGTGATTGGGACATATTTTGCAATGCGAGATGGTGTGGCGGCGACCGAACCCAATCCCGTGCATGATGCAGAGACTCCCGAGGGGACGGATCCTTTTGAGTATGGTGCTAGCACAGAACTCTCATCAGGCGATCGAGTAGGTCACGGCAAGATGGATATGTCCGATCCGTTGCAACGCGATATCTGTATTTCACTATGGTATTTGGAAATGTCTGACCTAGTTGACAACCTTGAGCTGCGCACAGGTCATAAGTTCGAGAGACAAGTCGGCAAGGTTTATGCGGGCCCGGTAGAAATCCTAGAGGAGCAGGCTGCATTCATGCGTGAATTCCTCGCGGAAACAGAGAGCATTTCTTCAAACTACGAGACCAACGAAAACAAAGATAATCAACAATTGCCTAACAACGTGGTGGAATGACCTCGCTTGGCTCGGCTTCCACACTATAACGTTAACCAAGGACCAGGAACGACGCGGCTGCGCCGCATCACTTCCCACCCTGAATCCGCAGCCTCGGATTGTCGGCCTTCAGGGCAATCGCCATTGCTGCGGTCGGCTGCACGCGCGGAGACATGTAATAACCCTTCTCGTGTCGGTTGCGGCCGGGTTGGACGACGAAGGCGCCGTCGTGGGTGCGGGCGAGATTGATGAAAGCCTTGTTGTAGTCGTAGAACTCGCGCATGGCTTTTTCGTCAGCGAGCTGCGCGCCGATCAGAGCCCAGCACCAGGCGAGAGTGTTGCAGCCGTGGCCGTCGTTGAGGCGGGTTTTGGCAGTGACCAAGCCCTTGGTGACGGCATGGACGTGGTCTTCGGTGCCTTCCTTCTGCGCCACGTGGTGGGTGATGAGGGAGAGTCCCTGGCGTCCGACGGGTGTGTAGGCGCCGGTGGCGAAGCGGTAGCCCATGTAGCCGGACTCATGGGTGTGGGTGTGGACGCAGTCGTAGGCGATGTCGCGATTGAAGTCCTTGATCTCCACGCCGCAGTCCTCGGCCAGCTCCCAAGAGAGGATGGCCATGAGGGTGGTGATGGTCATGGTGCCGTAACCGGCGATGCGCGCGCCGTGGCCATTGCCGCCTTTGAGGAAGTTTGCGGCCTGTGGCTTGCCGCCGTGCATGGCGTCCTTGTGGTCAGCGGGATCGATGACCTGAGAGAGGTAGAGTCGCTCGCAGAGCCCCTCGATGGTGTCGAGCACCTTGCGGTCGCCATACATCAGGTGATATTCGCTGAGGAAGATGCACTGGTAGGAGGGGTACCAGGTCCACTGCTTTTCGCCGGGCATCTCGTTCCAGGAGCGAGCCAGTTGTTTTGCTTCGCGGCGCTTGTCGTGGGCTAGGAGTGCCAGGCCATAAATGCCCTTTTCATGCACGCCACCACCGAGTTGCTCGGGATGGTCGAGCAGGTAATCCATGGCATCCTCCGCGAGTTTTTCCGATTTTTCGCAGTTGAAGGGAAAGGTCTCGCTGAAACGGCCGATGGGATCGAGCTTCAGGGTGACCTGCTGCTTTTCGCCGCCGCGCAGGATGTCGAGCACCAGCTTGCCGTCCGTGCCCTCGCTCTCCTCGATGGCCAGTCCAAGGTCCATCATCGGTCCCTCGATGCCGTGGCCGGGCTCCATGCCGTAACACTTGCCGAAGGTGTGCTTGTTGAAGGGCTTGCCCTGGATGCCGGTGATTTCGTCTTCGAGCTCGAGTTCCCTGCTGGCCGGGGTCCGGGCGAAGATGTGCTTCACCACCAGAGAGCGCTCCTTGAGCACGGCGCGGGCTCCGGTCGGTCCCAGGTTGACCAGAAAGCCGGGGACTTCCTTGTCGGGGCCCTTCTCGGTGGGCTTTTCCCATTGATCGATGTTGGTGGGATCGAAAATGGCCTGGGTGGGGGCGATCAGCAGGGCGGTAGCTGCCAAAATGAGAAGAGAGCGCGGAATCATGGTGGTGAGGATACGGGATGAATCGTCTGGAGCTTACTCGGAGCAAGACAGGAGTGAATGGGATCGACAAGGCCGTTCCCTTGGCCTTATGAACCCCGCTACTTCCGGCCCCGACCCAACCGTCGGGCTCATTCTGATTGAACGCGCCTTGTCATGCTGACATTCCCGGATTGGTTGAGGGTCTTCACACCCAGGGCTGGGTGTGTCTGGATGACTTCCTGCCAGCTGCCGAAGCACAGGCCCTGTTGTCCGAATGCATGCAGGCCTGGGAGTCCGGGGAATTCCGCCGGGCAGCCGTGGGACGGGGAGATTCCAAGGTGATCCGCGAGGACATTCGCCGCGACCACGTGCTGTGGATGGATGAGTTATCGTCCAATGCAGCCCTGAATGACTACCGGTCCCGTCTGGAGGAGCTGAGGCTGGCCATCAACCGCGAACTGTTCATGGGCCTGGTGGATTTCGAGGGTCATTTTGCGGTTTATCCGCCCGGGGCCTTCTACAAGGCCCACCTCGACCGCCACCAGGGTACCCAAGATCGCGTGATCACCGCCATTCTTTACCTCAACCCCGATTGGACGCCCGAACACGGCGGCCGCCTGAAGATCTGGACCACGCCAGGGGAAAGGGAAGGCCCCTGTGAATGGATCGAGCCGAAAATGGGCACCCTGGTGGTCTTCCTGTCCGGGGATTACTGGCACGAAGTGGAGATCGCCAGAGCGAGTCGCCACAGCCTGACCGGCTGGTTCCGGGTCAGCAGGCAGGGCACGATGCCCTGATCACGCTTCCAGTGCATGAACCCGGGCCTTTTTCGCTCGGCATGCGGCGCTCAGTTGCTAGTTCTTTGCATCCCTGTCGTCATGCTCAGTCCCAAGCCTGCCATTCCAGCTCCCCTCGATCCGGGTTTTGTGCCTGCGGTGCTCTTCAACCGCGCCTACCGCGAGAAAGTGGCGGAATCGGGAAAGGGTGTGCCCGTGGTCATCGGTCTTCGCCGTGAGGGCGGGCAGGTGGCCCGCTACGAAACCGAGGTGCTGCCCGGGTCCGATGCCGAGACCCTGCGCTACGTCGAGCGGCTGGTGAAATTCATGATCTGGTCGCGCGGCGGCTGGAAGCTTTATGTTGGTGGCCCCAAGGCAATCGGCGAGAAGATCAAAAAGGTCTACAGCCTGCGCGGGGCGCGCAAGTTCGACTGCCAGATGATGGCCAAGGCCTACGGCCGGAAGTTCGAGGTGGTGGTCACAAGCGCAGGCCGCGTTCCTGCCGAAAAGGCCTCGGTGGAAGCCGCGGGAGGCCACCTCAAGGGTTGCCGCATCGGTTTCGACCTCGGGGCCAGCGATTACAAGGTCTCCGCGGTGGTCAATGGCGAGCCCGTGTTCACCGAGGAAGTGCCCTGGGATCCCAAGAACCAGAAGAATCCCGGCTATCACTACCACAACGTTTCATCCGCGCTGCATCGTGCGGCCGCCCACATGCCGCACGTGGATGCGATCGGCGGCAGCTCGGCGGGCATCATCGTCGACAATGAGATCCGCGTCGCCTCGCTGCTGCGCTCCATCCCCAAGTCGCAGTATGACTTTGCCGCCTCCGTCTTCAAGCGCGTGCAGAAGGACTGGAAGGTGCCGATGACGGTGATGAACGACGGCGATGTCACCGCGCTCGCCGGCGCACTCTCGCTCAAGAAGACCGGCATGCTGGGCATCGCCATGGGTTCCAGCGAGGCCACCGGTTACATGGATCCCAAGGGCCACATCCTGGGTTGGCTCAACGAGCTGGCCTTTGCGCCCGTCGACTACAACCCCGAGGCCGAGCCCGACGAGTGGTCCGGCGACCATGGGGTGGGGGCGATGTATTTCTCCCAGCAGGCGGTCAACAAGCTGCTGGATGCGGCCAGGATCAAGCTGCCCGAGAACATGGACCTGCCCGAGCGTTTGGTCGAAGTGCAGAAGCTCATGGCCAAGGGAGACAAGCGCACCACCAAGCTTTACGAAACCATCGGTGTCTACCTCGGCTACACCATCCCGCACTACGTCGACTTCTACGATTACAGGCACCTGCTCATCCTCGGCCGCGTCACCACCGGCAAGGGTGGGGATATCGTGCTCAGCAAGGCGCGCGAAGTCCTGAAAAAGGAATTCCCCGAAGTTGCCAAAAAGGTGACCCTGCACGTGCCCGACGAGAAGTCGCGCCGTGTCGGTCAGGCCGTTGCCGCCGCCAGCCTCCCCAAGAAGTGATGATCCAACTCCACCAAGCCAGAGCGGGACTGACCATCCCGGACGACGCCCTCGAAACCGAGGCCCTGGCACGGGTGACCCATCTCGGCATCGGTGCCCACCAGGACGACCTCGAGTTCATGGCCTTCCACGGCATCCTCGAATGTTACCAGGACGATGCGAAGTGGTTCGGGGGCGTGACCTGCACCAACGGGGCGGGCAGTGCACGCAGCGGAGCCTACGCGGATTACACCGACGAGGACATGCAGCTGGTGCGCCGCCGCGAACAGGACAAGGCCGCCGAACTCGGAAAATACGGGGCGATGTTCCACCTCGATCATCCGAGTTCATCCATCAAGAGTCCCGAAGACACCACCCTCAAGGAGGATCTGCTGGCCATTCTGCAGGCGACCTCACCGCAAGTGGTCTACACCCACAATCCCTGCGACAAGCACGACACCCACATCGGGGTGACCGTGGCCACGCTGCAGGCCCTGCGCGAGCTGGCTGCCGACCAGCGCCCCAAGCAGGTGATCGGTTGTGAGGTCTGGCGCGACCTCGATTGGCTGGGCGATGAGGAAAAGGTGGTGATGGACGTCAGCGGCCACGACGACTTCGCCGCCAAACTCAACGCCTGCTTCGATTCGCAGATAGCCGGCGGCAAGCGCTACGATCTGGCGACGCTGGGCCGACGGTCCGCCAACGCGACTTTCTTCGACTCGCATTCCACCGACGATGCCAGTCAGGTGATCTTCGGCATCGATCTGACGCCACTGGTCATGGACGATTCCCTCGACATCGTCGACTACGTGCTGGGTTTCGTGGAGCGATTCCAGGAAGACGTTCGTTCAAAATTAAAAAACCGATTGGGCTAATGGAAATCATCATCCAAAAGGACTCCGATCAGGCCGCCGATGTCGGTGCCCGGATCATCCGCAAATTGCTTGCCGAAAAACCCGACGCCGTGCTCGGGCTGGCGACCGGCAGCACGCCGGTTCCGATGTATCGGAAGCTCATCGAAATGGATCTCGATTGGAGCCAGGTGGTCACCTTCAACCTCGATGAATACATCGGCCTGCCCAAGGAGCATCCGCAGAGCTACCACAGCTTCATGTGGGAGAATCTCTTCAATCACATCAACATCGATC
>JAWVYP010000054.1:0-12584 GCA_033722655.1 Akkermansiaceae bacterium
ACTCAGCCCGAACCGCGTTTTCAGCGTCGGCCTTGGCAAGATCGAGAATTCCTGCGCCTCGCCCACGAGAATCATGAACGATCCGGGCTAGCCCGAAACGTTCATGAAACCTCGGTCTGCGGCTTGTCCTTCCCGATCTTGCCTGCGTTCTCCTCGAAAACGCAGTTGGGCAGGGCTGGCCGAAACGGTCTGAAAAACTCAATTAACCCCTTGCGAATCGGTCCCACATGGGCGCTTATTCCCTTAGCATCTTCATGAGCAAAGCGACCCAGGAATTCGAGGCCCCCGACAATGCTGCCAAGGCGGCTGCAGCGGCGGATCACTACCAGTCGGAGACCCACGATCTGGTAGGCGACCGCATGGTGCTCAATATGGGTCCCTCCCATCCGGCAACCCACGGTGTGCTGCGCCTCATCCTCGAATTGGACGGTGAGGTCATTTGCAAGGCCGATCCGGATGTTGGCTTCCTGCACCGCGGTGATGAGAAAATCGCCGAGAACATGCACTACAACCAGTTCGTTCCCTACACCGACCGCCTCGACTACCTGGCGCCGCTGGCCAACAACGTGGCCTACGCGCACGCGGTCGAAAAGCTCCTCGGCTGGGAATTGCCGCCGCGCGGTCAGGCCCTGCGCGTGCTCTGCTGCGAGCTGGCCCGGATTTCCTCGCACATGCTCGGCGTGGGCGTGTGCGCCATGGACGTCGGTGCGATGACTGTCTTCCTCTACACCTTCACCGAGCGCGAAAAGATCTACAACATGTGCGAGCAGCTCACCGGCGCGCGCTTCACCACCTCCTACACCCGTGTCGGCGGCCAGTTGCGCGACTTGCCCGAGGGCATGGAGGCGACCATCCGCCAGTTTCTGGTCGAATGCGAAAAGACCATCGAGGAAGTCTCCAAGCTGCTCGACAAGAACAAGATCTTCCTCGATCGCATGGTTGATGTCGGCGTGATCAGTGGCGAGTCCGCCATCGATTGGGGCATCACGGGTCCCAACCTCCGTGGCTCGGGCGTGGCCCGCGACCTGCGCAAAGTCAATCCTTACCTCGGTTACGAGAATTACGAATTCGACGTGCCGGTGGCCGACGAGGGCGATTGCTACGCCCGCTATCAGGTCCGCATGGAGGAGATGAAGCAGTCCATCCGCATCATTCGCCAGATCCTCGACACCATGCCCGACGGTCCCGTCAACCTGGCCCACTCCAAAAGCATGCTGCCCGAGAAGGAACGCGTGCTAATGTCGATGGAGGAGCTCATCCATCACTTCATCGTTGCCACTCAGGGCATCGACGCCCCCGAGGGCGAGGTCTACTTCGCCGCCGAGAATCCCAAGGGAGAGCTCGGCTTCTACATTCACTCCAAGGGCGGGGGAGTTCCCAACCGCCTCAAGATCCGCAGTCCCTCCTTCTGCAACCTTTCCATCTGCTCCAAACTGCTTCCCGGTCACCTCGTCTCCGACATTCCCGCGATCCTCGGCTCGCTGGATTTCGTGATGGGTGAGTGCGATCGCTGAGAACCCGATAACCTGATCCAGTCATGAAACTCCTGACCTCACTTCTACTCGCAAGCACGCTCCCGCTTCTGGCCGAATACCGGGACTGGACCAATTCCGAAGGCAAGACGGCTGAACTTGAACTCTACGGCAAGGAAGAGAAGGACGGTGAAGTGATTGGCGTGTTCCGCATGAAGAGCGGCAAGACGGTCCGCATCAAGGCGTCCCAACTCAGTGATCAGGATGCGACGGCCTTGACCGAATTCAATCCCGACCAGGCTGACGCAAGCGGTGGTCCCGACAGCGTCTTTGACGACATCCTGGAGGGAAATCTGGTCCAACTCGATGGCAGCAAGCTCAAACGCCTCGATGATTTCCAGAAGCCCGGAAAATACTACCTGTTCTACTACACCGCATCCTGGTGCCCGCCATGCCGGGCCTTCACGCCATCCCTCGTGACATGGTACAAGGACAACAAGAACGACAATTTCGAGCTGGTTCTGGTGACCAGTGATCAGGACAAGGGCGCGATGGAGACTTACGCCAAGAAGAACAAGATGCCATGGCCACAGGTCAAGCACAGCAAGGTCGGCAGCGCCAAGAAGAAGCTCAATCACGGTGTCAGCGGCATTCCTTCCCTCATTGTTTGTGACCTCGAAGGCAAGGTGCTTGGCAATTATCGCTCCAACCTTCCGGGTTTGAGCGATCTGGTCAAAGACTGAGGCCCGGTGCGATCCCCATCCTTTCCCCATGTCCGATTCCTCCCTCCAGCATCTGGTCGCCTCCGAGACCACGCCCGGCAGTGCCAAGTTTCCTCCCTTCGAGATCACTGCGGAAATCGAGGCCGAAGCAGACAAGCGCATTGCCGCCTTTCCCGAAGAGCACAAGCGCTCTGCCGTGCTGCCGCTGCTCCACATCGTGCAGCACAAGTTCGGCTTCATTTCCGCCGAGGCCATCGACTGGGTGGCCGCCAAGCTTGAGCTCGAACCCATCAAGGTGTGTGAGGTGGTGACCTTCTATCCCGGACTTCGCCAGTCGGCTCCTGGCAAGTATCACATTCGGGTTTGCCGCACGCTATCCTGTGCCATGGGCGGCTCCTACGAGTTGATGGACAAGCTCTGTGAATTGACCGGCATCGACCGCAGCCAGCTGGACGCGCATCACCAGCCCATTCTGGTCTCACCCTGCGGCAACTATTCGGTGGAGTTTGCCGAATGCCTGGCTTCTTGTGGCACTGCCCCGGTTTGCTTGGTCAATGACGACTTCCACGAAGGCGTTGACGCCGAGAAGGCTGCCGACCTGCTGGAGAAATACCCCGCCAAGGACTGATGAGCATCGAATACTCCAAGCCCCCCCATCCCCGCGAGCACCGACTGATCTTCAAGAACATCGATCGGGTCGGTTGGGACCCTTCCATCGACTGCTACCTCAAGGATGGCGGTTACGAGGACCTCAAAAAGGCGCTCAAGATGGAGCCCGCCAAGATCACCGACGAGGTGAAGCAGTCGGGCCTGCGCGGTCGCGGTGGCGCCGGCTTCCCCACCGGCATGAAGTGGACCTTCATTCCGCCCAACAACACCAAGCCGGTGTATCTGATCTGCAACTGCGACGAGTCCGAGCCCGGCACCTTCAAGGACCGCTACATCGTCCACCAGGATCCCCATCAGCTCATCGAGGGCATGGTGATCTCCGCCTTCGCCGTCGGCGCGAACACCGCCTACATTTACATGCGCGAGGAGTTTCCCGAAGCGGCCATCATCGTCGAGAAGGCGATCGAGGAGGCCAAGGCCAAGGGCTTTCTCGGCAAGGACATCCTCGGTTCCGGCTTCGATCTCGAGATCTACGTCCACCGCGGTGCGGCCGCCTACATCTGCGGTGAGGAAACCGGCCTGATCGAGTCGCTGGAAGGCAAGCGTCCCTACCCGCGCATCAAGCCGCCCTATTTCCCGGCCGCTCTCGGCCTCTGGATGTGCCCGACCATCGTCAACAACGTCGAGTCGCTCTGCCACGTGAAGCACATCATCCGGATGGGCGGTGAGGAATACGCCAAGCTCGGTAGACCGCGCAACACCGGCACTCGCATCCTCTGTGTTTCGGGTGACGTGAAAAATCCCGGCTACTTCGAAATTGAAGTCGGCAAGATGACCATGGGCGAGTTGCTCAACGATGTCTGTGGGGGTGCCAAGGACGGTCGCAAGCTCAAGGCGGTCATTCCCGGGGGCTCCTCCTCCAAGATCCTGCGCTGTGACGAGACCTTCAAGATCAAGGGCAAGGACGGCGAGCAAACCGATCTCAGCTTCTGGGACATCCCGCTTGACTTCGACAGCCTCGCTGCCTGCGGTTCGATGGCCGGTTCAGGTGGGGTGATCGTCATCGACGATTCGCGCTCCATGTCCTGGGTGCTCAACAACATCAACGCCTTCTACGCACACGAGTCCTGTGGTCAGTGCACGCCCTGCCGTGAAGGCTCCACCTGGATGAAGAAGATCTCCGACCGCCTGGTGGATGGCAAAGCCAGCGCCAAGGACCTCGAAACCCTCGAGCAGGTGGCCTACCAGATTGATGGGCGCACCATTTGCGCCTTCGGCGAAGCATCCTCCTGGCCGGTGGAGGCCATCATCGACAAGTTCCGCGACGAGCTACTGGCCGACACTTCCGAGACCTATGCCGATTCCGCACTCAATCCTGAAGCCGAGGCCCAGCGCCGCTTCCTGGCCGAGACCGCCGAGGTGCAATCCTGATCCCCGATGACGGCCTCAAAGCACAGCGAGGGGTCAGGGGATAGGGCAGTGGTCCCCTGGATCACGCTCAGTCTGCGGGTCCTGCTCGGGGCCTGGTTCCTGTTCAGTGGCGGGGTCAAGTTGTGGTCCAAGGGCGTGCATGCCTTCGCCACCGACATCGCCAACTATCGCTTGTTGCCGGATGCCCTGGTGCTGCCTGCCGCGCATCTGGTGCCCTGGCTGGAGGTGTTTGCCGGGCTGTGCCTGATGCTGGGCTTCTGGCGGCGTGGTTCGATTCTGGTCATCGGCGGGCTGGTCATCAGCTTCATCGTCTTCATTGGCTGGGCCTGGGCCCAACAGCTCGACATCAGCTGCGGTTGTCAGAGCAGTGATGAGCCCATCCGCTACTGGTTCAAGGCGGTCGAGCTGCCCGCCTACCTGCTGGTGTTGGCCTGGCTTTGGTTCAAGGACCACGCAACGCCGGGGCTGGATGACCAGAAAGTGCAAAACATGGCTTGATTCCCTTGGCTTTGGGGCTAAAAACCCCGCCCCTTCCGGATTTCCCGGACGTTTCGGTATCCCAAGCCATTCCATGTCGGACGAACCCACCAACGCACTCAAGATCGCACTGCCCAAGGGCAGCCTGCAGGATCCCACCATTCGCCTCCTGGCCAATGCCGGTTACGATGTGCACCTGTCCTCGCGCGGCCTGCGTCCCAGCTCCAATGATCCGGAGCTCGACATCTACATGATCCGCGCCCAGGAAATCGGCCGCTACCTCGACGAGGAGTTCATCGACTGCGGCATCACCGGCTACGACTGGGTCTATGAAAATGAGGCCGACCTGGTGGATCTGGCCGAGCTGCCCTACTCCCGCGCCACCACCCGTCCAACCCGCTGGGTGGTCGTGGTTCCCGAGGAGTCGCCGATCAAGACTCCGCAGGACCTGCAGGGCAAGCGCATCGCCACCGAAGGCGTGGGCATCACCAAGCGCTACCTGCGTGAACTCGGCATCGAAGCCAAGGTGGAGTTCTCCTGGGGCGCGACCGAGGTCAAGGTGCCCGATTTGGTGGATGCCATTGTGGATGTCACCGAGACCGGTTCCTCGATCAAGGCCAATCGCCTGCGCATCGTGGATACCATTCTCACTTCCTTCCCTCACTTCTATGCCAACAAGACTGCGGCAGCGGATCCCTGGAAGAAGCAGAAGATGGATCGCATCGCGCTGCTTCTGAAGGCCGCTCTGGGTGCTCGCGGCAAGGTGGGTCTCAAGATGAACCTGCCCAAGGACAAGCTCGACGACCTGCTCGAAATGCTTCCTTCCTTGCGTCGCCCCACCATTTCCCGCCTCTCTGAGGACACCTGGGTGGCGGTCGAGACCGTGATTGACGAAATCGTGGTTCGAGACATCATCCCCGAGCTCAAGCTGCTGGGTGCCGAAGGCATCATCGAGTATCCGCTGAGTAAAATTGTTCCCTAAATCGCCCCTTGACCTGACCGTCCATCGGGCCGTTCTTTTTCATCCCGACTTTCCTGCAACCCCAACTCCAAGACCATCATGGGCTCCATCAAGAAACGCCGCAAAACCAAGATCAACAAGCACAAGCGCAAGAAGCGCATGAAGCAGAACCGCCACAAGAAGCGTCTGCGCTACAAGTCCTGATCCAGGACCTGAAGATCCCGATTTCCGTCCAATGCCAGGGTTCCGTGTGTACGGTTCCCTGGCTCTTTCGTCATGAGTTTGCAGGTTCTGCCCCAGTTCAAGGTCATCGACGAATCCGCCGATTGGCTGGTTGTCGACAAGGCCGCACCGCTGATCGTGCACCCGACCAACCGCAAGGACGAGCCCACCCTGCTGGGCGGCATCGAGCAGCTGCTCTCCTTCGAGATCCAAAACGGTATCCGGCCAGCGGTGGTCAACCGACTCGATCGCGATACCAGTGGCCTGGTGCTGATCGCCAAGCACCGCGAGGCGGCTGGCGAGTTGGGCCGGCTGATGGAAAACCGTGAGATTCACAAGGAATACCAGGCGGTCGTGCACGGCTGGCCGGAGGAGGATGCCTGGAGCTGCGAGCAGCCCATCCGGCGCGAAGGCATCACCAAGGAATCGAAAATCTGGGTGCGTCAGACCATCGATGCCGAGGGCAAACCCTGCCTGACCCATTTTCGGGTGGTGGAGCGCTTTGAGCGCCACTCGCAGCGATTTGCCCGGATCCATTGCCTGCCCGAGACCGGCCGCATGCACCAGATCCGGGTGCATCTGGCCCATGGCGGCCACCCCATCGTCGACGACAAGATCTACATCGGTCGGGGCGAGGCCTACATCGAGTGGATGGAGAAGGGATGGACCGAGGAGCTGCAGCAGCGCCTGCACCTGCCGCGCCAAGCCCTGCACGCCAGCCGCCTGAGTTTGGAGTGGCGCGATCAGTCCCATGACTGGCAGGCGGATCTGCCGCGCGACCTGAGGGACTTCATTGGCGGCCAGCCCTATCGCCAGCCGGAGGCGGTTATCGAGTGGAGCCGCAATAGCTGATGCCACCGAGATTTGCCCTCGCACCGCCGGGGGGCGCGGCCCAGAATCCCGCCATGGCAGATCTCAAGGACATCGTCGCGTTTCTCGACCGGGAACTGAATCACGCGGGCATCGAGGATTATCCCGGAGCTCTCAACGGCTTGCAACTCGACCACGAAGGTCGGGTGGAGCGGGTGATTGCGGCGGTGGATGCCTCGCTGCCGGTCATCGAAAGGGCCGCGGAACAAGGGCGGGGGAGTCTGCTGCTGGTCCATCACGGCATGTTCTGGCAGGGTGCCCAAACCATCACCGGACCCGTGCATCGAAAGCTCAAGGTCGCGATGGAGGCCGACATGGCCATCTACTCGAGTCACCTGCCCCTCGATGTGCATCCCGAATGGGGCAACAATGCCCTGCTGGCGGCAAGTCTTGGCCTGAGCGACACTCAAGCCTTCATGGATTTCAAGGGTCTGGCCGTCGGAATCCAAGGAGCCTGGTCCGGTTCACGCGACGAGCTCAAAAGCGCGCTGGAAGGGATTTTGGAGGGTCCGGTTCATCTCTGTCCGGGCGGGTCTGCGAAGATCGGCCGGGTCGGCGTGGTGACCGGCGGGGCCGGCGGCGAGGTGGCCCAAGCCGCGGCGGCCGGGGTCGATGCCTTCGTCACTGGCGAGGGTCCCCATCATTCCTACTGCCTGGCCGAAGAACTCGGCCTCAACGTGTTCTACGGGGGGCATTATGCGACGGAAACCTTCGGAGTGAAGGCCCTGGCGGAGAAAGTCGGTGCCAAATTCGGCCGCCCGTGGTCCTTTCTCGACCATCCGACCGGCATGTGACTGAAAATCACGTAATATGCAGACAATCAGTCAATTGTGACATTTTTTGTGACTGGGCTGAATGGCACCTGATCAAGCATCAGGCCGTGTTCAGCCGATGAGTCGCAGGCTTCATTTGCCCGGATTACACGGATTGCCTTGAGAGTTTGGGATCAGCGAATCTGTCCTTGATCACGTGCCATCCGTGGCTGGACTGAAATTGCTTCAGCTTTCCGTGATAAATTGCCCCGAATCCAAGAAAACCCTTGCGGCAAAGAGGGGGCAGGAACTACATTATCGCCCACGCGGGTATAGCTTAATGGTAAAGCCCCAGCCTTCCAAGCTGATTACGCGGGTTCGATTCCCGCTACCCGCTCCAAACCCACTCAATTTCTTCATTCACCTTCAATTCCTGCAAGGCCTAATGAAAACCATCAGCGAAGCTATTTTCGCCGCACACCAATGATGCTCCAATGATGCTCCATTGGTGATTGCCTGATCAGCCACAATTGTTCATCCTGCCCAGACCCATACCACCAAACCCGACATTCCCATGCACCACAAATTATCCCTCGGGCTTTTCAGCCTCATCGCCACCTCCTCTGCCATTGCCGGCGAAGGTCTTTATTCCGTTGGAGCCGAGCCCGAAGAACAATTGCCACTCGAATGGATCGTGGGCTCCCACCTCATCTATGACGACAACGTCACTCCCGGTCTCGCCAGTGAAGAAGACAGCCTTGCCGTCAATCCCTACGTCGGAGCAACCCTCACCAGCATCACTCCCCAGACGGTCATCGATCTCTATGCGCAAGTGGGGATCGTGTATTACTTCGATGAGCCAAGCACGGTTGACGACACCACCGTCAACACCGAACTCGGCCTGGACGTCTATCACGACGTGAGCGAGCGCATTTCGCTCACCACCCGCAACATCGTGACCTACGAGTTGGAACCCAATTACGCCTATGGCTATGCGTCTTCACGCCAGAACGAGGAACACCTCTTCTGGAGCACCGACAACAGCATCGACTACAGCTGGACGCCCCGCCTGACGACGCGCACCGGCTTCCGCATTTACGGCACGGACTACGAGGACAGCGACAGCCTCAACCGCACCGTGGTCGGACTCTACAACCAGTTCCGCTACCGCATCAGCCCGCAGACGGTCGGCACCCTCGGCTACCGCTATGAGGACTCCGATGGTGATGGTCTCTCCTCGGACAGCACCAGCCACTTCGTGACGGTCGGCGCCGAGCAGAGGTTCAACCCGAACACCATCGGCCGCTTCCAGGTCGGTGCGCAGTTCCGCGACGTGGACGGTGGCGACAACAGCACCAGCCCCTATCTCGAAGCATCGGTGCAATCCCAGGTCAACAGCCAGTTCAACGTTCGTGGCTTTGTCCGCTACAGCATCGAGGATTTCGACACCATCCAGTCCGACGGTACCGGCACCTTCGAGTATGACGAGCGTCTGACCCTGCGCATCGGCACCAGTGCCACCTACGACATTTCGCCACGGCTGCAGGCCTTTGGTGGCGTGGATTACATTCCGACCTCCTTCGAGAGCGGTCGCTTGGTCAGTGGCACCGGAACTGCCAGCGATGCAGATGAGGACGTGCTCAATGCCTACATCGGCCTGGCCCTCAAGATCACCGACAACGTCGAAGCAAGCTGCAGTTACAATTATACCAACGCCGATTCGGATTTCTCCAGCCGCGATTACGATCGCAGCCGCATCAGTCTCGGAGTCAGCGCGACCTTCTGAGATCGCGCCCCACCCAGCATCGCCCGTGTTGGAATGGCAATGGCCTCACCCCGGTTGTTTCCGTTCCGCGCCCCACACAGGCTCCCGTCGCAGCTTGCTGCAATGGGGGCCTTTGTTGACTCAGGGCACTGCGACATCTTCCCGACGCTCCCCCCCGACACTCCCCCCGAAACCCAGATCTCCCCAGCGACAACTTCAAACCCATCATGAACCAGACCAACGGCAATGACCCCAGTGAAGCAGCCTTGCACGCTGTCGATTACTGGCAGGTTATCAAGAACCGCTATGGCATCATCCTGCTGACCCTGCTGATGGTGCTGTTGACGGCTTTGGTGGTCACCTACTGCATGCCCGAGAAGTATGAGAGCGAGGCCATCATCCAGGTTAACCCGCCGGGCCAGGGCATCGACCCCTTGGGTCCCAACATGAGCCAGATTTCGGGCAAGGTGACTCCACAGTTCTTTGCCACCGAATTCGAGGTCATCACCAGCCGCAACACACTGTTGAGGGTTGCTGAAGAGTTGCCAACCCTGCGAAAGAAGTGGGGAGGCATCACCCAGGAGCAAGTGGCCACCCGGCTCAAGGGGGTCATCCGTACCGAAAACATTCGTGGCACGGATCTGATCGCCATCCGGGTCCGTCTCGAGGACAAGGAACTGGCCCGTGACATCGCCCAGGAAGTGGTGGCTGCCTATCGGGATTACCGTCTTGAGATTGCCAAGCGCAAGGCAGAGGTCCAGCTCCGTGAACTCTACAATGCCGTCACCCGACAGCGTGACAAGGTCACAGAGCGACGCAATGCCAGAGCCGCCATCATGCGTGAAAAAGGCATTATCCCGAAGGGGGCGGATGCCTTCTTCAGTGGTCCCAACTACGATGAGGACATGACCGTACGTGATGCGATGCGCATCGCCTTTGAGCTCGAGCAGGAGAAGGTCCGTCTCGAGAGCCAGATCAAGAGCCTTGAAAACTACAGCAGTGACCAATTGCTGGCCTATGCCGCCGATCTGGACCTGCCTGCCAACATCATCCGCAAGCTCCATCCCGAATATCTGGAGCTGAAGCGCTACTACGAAGGTTTGGGACTCGAAGGATACGGACCCAATCACCCCAAGTCGCTCGCCGCCAAGGCAAACCTCGATGAGATGGAGAAGCAGCTCAACCAGGGCGTGGTCAATTTGCGCGAGACCCTGCAGGCAGAGCTGGAAGTGGCAGCAAGCCGTCTTGAACGGGTCGAGGAAATCCGCGACAAGGCCAAAGACGATGCCATTGGCCGCGGCATCGATGCCCAGGACTACGTCGATCTGGAGGACAAGCTTGAACACGACCTCATCGTCCTGCGCGAGCTGGAGATGAAACAGGTGGCCGAGCGCATCTCGGAAAAGATTCCGGAGGAGATCGTGGAGATCCACGAACATCCCGTGGTGGCGGATTCCCCGGTCAGTCCCAACTTCATGCTCAACATGGTGCTGGGTGGCGTGCTCGGCCTGGTCTTCGGTGTCGGTGTGGCCTTCTTCCTCGAATACATCGACACCTCGGTGAAGAGTCTGGAGGACGTGGAGCGTTACCTGCAGGTGCCGGTCCTCGCGGTGGTTCCCAAGGATGTCGGAGTCCTGCACGCCCAGGCCGGTGCCAGCCCGGATGCCGAGGCCTACCGGATCCTGCGCACCAACATCGAATTCAACCGCAAGAATCCGGAGGACAATGCAATCACGGTGGTGTCCGGCGGTGCGGGCGAAGGCAAGTCAACGACTCTGGTCAATCTCGCCTACATCTGCGCCCAGGGCGGCTACACGACCCTGATGATCGACGCCGACCTGCGCCGTCCCCGACTCCACACTTTCTTCGACATCAGCAACTCCATGGGTCTGTCCAACTACCTCACGACCAATCTGGAGCTCGAAGACGTGATCGTCCAGACCCCGGTCGACAACCTCTACTTCATGCCCTCGGGCGTGCTGCCTTCGGATGCGGCCGGCATCCTTAACTCGCGTCGCATGTCCGAACTCATTCAGGACGTGAAGCAGCGCTTCGATCTGGTGCTGGTGGACAGCCCGCCGATTCTTGGCGTCAGCGACGCCTCGGTGCTGGCCAGCGAGGTCGATCTCACCATGCTAGTGGTCCAGCACCGCAAATTGCCGCGCAACATGCTGATGCGCGTCAAATCGGCCGTGGAAAATGTCGGTGGCAACGTGGTCGGGGTGGTGCTCAACAACGTGGATGTCCGCAGTGACAGCCAATACCAGTATTACACCAGCTACTACACCTACTACGCCCCCAATGATGCCGAAGCCCGGGGAGCTTCAGCCTCCCGGGCCGACAAAACGGCTGCCGCTGAAACGAAAAACCACGCCAGTGACGCTGATCTCTATTGAAAAGCAGCCATTCCGGGTGCCTATTGCAATCATGAACATGCAACGTTTTCTCATTATCTGTCTGATCCTGTTCGGTCTGGCGGCGCCTGCTGCAGCCCAGATCAAGCGGGGCAAGGCAGTCCAGATCATGATCACGGGTGTGCCCCAGGAGGAGCGCGCCCGCTTCGAAATGTTCTTTCCGGTGGGCGACAATGGCATGGTGAACATGCCCTTCATTGGCGAGGTCAAGGCCTCGGGCAAGAAAGCCGAGACCCTCGCCAAGGATCTCCAGCGCATCTACAAGGAGAAAGGGATTTACACCAATCCCACCTTCCAGGTCATCGAGAACGACGGACAGAAGGTCGACGAGCAATTGGTCATTGTAGGTGGCCACGTCAAACGTGCCGGTCCAACTCCGTTCTTCGACCGAATGACCCTGTGGCAGGCAATCCAGGCCGCTGGTGGGCCCGACATGTTCGGCAGCATGAAGCGGGTCGAACTGGTCCGCAACGGCGAGCGCCGTGTCTACAACTGCGAGAAACAGGAAAATCGCAACATCCGTCTGGTCCCCGGAGATTCGGTCAATGTGCCTGAGAAGGACATATGGGGCAGATGAGCTTCACGAGAATCTTCCCATTCTCCCCTGTCATGCAGCTGCGCCGATCCAGACCAGAGGCTTCGCGAACGCGCCCGGTGAGGATGCGGCCGCTCCGGATCCTGCACCTGTGCCTGTGTCTGCTTGCGCTGACGGTCTGGGAGTTCTCCAAAGCCGCTGAGTTGCCGGACGAATTGCTCAGTGGGCTCGCCGACAATCATTTCGAAGCCCGCGAAGCCGCCCAGGAAAAGCTGCTCCAATGGGCCCGCGAGCATGCCGACGAATCTCCCACACTGATTTTCACGGCATACCACGCCTCCAAGGATCCGGAAG
>JAWVYP010000055.1:0-12520 GCA_033722655.1 Akkermansiaceae bacterium
GGCGAGACGCCGATGCACATTCGCCAGCTTCTCCTTGATTTCCCGTCGCTTGTCCTCGCTGGCATCCTCGGGCAGCTCGTCGAGTTCCTGGATCAACTTGTCGCGTAGGGCCTCCTGCTCCTCGATGACCACCTCCGTGCGCTGCTCGAAGAAGGCCTCTTTTTCTTCGGTGGTGTCGCGCGGCGGATAGAGCTCGGTTTCGCCACATCCGGCGAGGATGAGGGCCAGCAGTGGGAGCAGGGTGGAAGGGATGATTTTCATCGGTAGACGGTGAATTTCTTGGGGTCGAAGGCTTCGCGCACGGCTTCACCGACAAAGGTGACCAGCAACAGAACAGCCACCATCCCGGCGAAGGCCGAGCTGACAATCCAGGGGGTGTCGACGTGGGTCACGCCGTCCGAAAGCAGGCGTCCCCAGCTCGGATACTGTTCGGGCAGACCGAATCCGATGAAGTCCAGTGCGGTCAGGGAGGTGATGATGGCAGCAACGCTGAAGGGCAGCAGGGTGACCACGATCGAGATTACGTTGGGCAGCACGTGGCGGAAGATGACGCGCGTGGGAGTGGCGCCCAGCAGGCGCGCTGCCGCGACGTAGTCCTTGGCCTTTTCGCGGTAGGTGGCGGTGCGCATGTAATAGGTTGAACTGATCCATGAGAAGATGCAAATCACCAGCAGGATGGTGAGCAGAGTGATGTTGTCGCGGCCGATGCGGTCGGCGATGATGATCACCACGTAGAGGAAGGGCACATTGGCGAGGATCTCGATGAGGCGCTGCAGGGTGATGTCCACCATGCCTCCGAAGTAGCCCATGATGCAGCCAAGGGTGAGGCCCACGGAATAGGTGACCAGCAGGTAGATCACCGCGGCCTGCATCACGACCTGGAGACCGCCGTAGAGCTGGGCCAGCACGTCCCATCCGCGCGAGTCGGTGCCGAGGAAATGGCGGCTCTCCCAGCTTGGCGGCAGGGGGGCGTAGGTCACCGCATACAGTTTGCCAGCCTCGATTTTGCTGAACTCCTCGACGTATTCCTCACCCATGCTGGGTTGGGGTAGGCGGACGCCATCCTTCCAATCATAGACCACGGCGAGGTCGCCATCCCGGCGGTAGAGTTCCTCACGGCCCTGTTGGACACCCTTGCGGAATTTCTGCATCGAGAAGCGGCGGGTCGGCTCATCCGGATAGAAGCGGTAGCCCAAGCCGGAATAGGGCTTGTTGCTGCCCTCCTCGTAATAGATGCCCTTGCGCAGTTCGAGCGGCTGGCGCAGTTCATTGTCCGAGTCGTAGGTCGGATCGTAGGGAACCGGGGGCATGATGACGAGGCCCTCGCCGCTCTGCTCGAAGCGTTCCTTGAGCTTGCGGTAGTTGGCCTCGCCCTTGCCGCTGCCCCCGAAGGTCTCCGCGCTGAATTGGGCTTCCTTGAAGGCCGGGAAATACCACTTTCCCTCGTATTTGACGGCGAGGGCGCGCTTGCCGACCAGGGCCTGGTCGAGCAGGGCGAGGGCCACCAAAAAGAGGATGATGAGGAAGGAAATCCAGCCCCGGCCCATGGACTTGAAGCGCTTGAGCTGGCGCTGGGTGTGGGGTGTGGCCTGCATGGGCCGGAGAATCATCAGGACGCCGATGGCCATGGTCAGCACGGCGAGGAGGTGTCCCAGGATTTCGCCCCGGTTTTGTGTCCACCAACTGGCCTCCTTGAGGGCGGCATCCTCCGCATCGAAACCGAAGTACCAGCGCAGCGTCGGCAGGGAGAGGCCCAGCCAATGCGCCACCATGGCGGCGAGGCCAAGGATGAGCAGCAGGATACCGAGTTTGCGCGACATGTTGGGTGGTGGGCGGGGAAGTTGTCTTCTAGTGGGCGGGGAAGTTGTCTTCTAGTGGGCGGGGAAGTTGTCTCCTTGAATTGTTTTACTTGAAGCGGATGCGCGGATCCGCGGCGGCGACGCAGAGGTCGGAGAGAATGTTGCCAATCAGCATCAGGGCTGCAGAGATGGTCAGCACGCCGAGCACCACCCGCTCGTCCTTCTCGATGACCGCGTTGAACTGCAGCAGGCCGAAGCCGTTGATGTCGAAGATCTTCTCGATCAGGAAGCTGCCGCTGACAATGAGGGTGATGTTCTGACCGAAGGTGGTGGCGATGGGGATGATGGAATTGCGGAAGGCGTGGCGGAAGACCGCGGTGCGGAAGGGTACGCCCTTGGCGGCTGCGGTGCGCACGTAGTCCGCGGCGAGGTTGTCCATCAGGTTGTTCTTCATCATGAAGGTCATGAAGGCAAAGCTGCCGACCAGATAGCAGGACAGGGGCATGATGGCGTGGCGGATGAGGTCGATGACCTGCTCGCCCAGGCTGAGTTCGGAAAAGTTCTCGGAAACGAAGCCCTGGATGGGCAGCAGGTCGAGCCGGGCGCCGAGGAAGACCAGCAGGAAGGCCCCGAGCACGTAGCCGGGCACAGCGTATCCCGCGAAGACGGCCACCGAGGAATAGGTGTCGATCCAGGAGCGGTGCTTGATGGCCTTGATGACCCCGAGCGGCAGGCAGATCGAGTAGATGAGGATCATCGAGATGATGCCGTAGAAGAGCGAGATCGGGATGCGCTGCTTGACCAGGCTCCAGACCGGATCGCCATACTTGTCCGATCGCCCGAGGCTGCCCTGGAGAAGTCCCTCGAAGGAGGGTCGATAGAGGACGACGCGGGCCTGCACGTCCTCGGGGAAATCGGTGCCGCGCATCTGGCGCTTCCAGCGTTTCCTGAGTTCCTTGACGGTGACTAAGCGCACCCGCCATTGCGAGCGGTCGATGCCCTCGGGAACTTCCCATCGGATCTCGTCATCGGAGACCCGGGTGATGGTGGCCTGCTCGATGGTTCCGGGGATGGGCAGTTTGAGCTCCTTTTCTCCCTCCTCGAAGCTGCGGGCCACCCGCAGGACGTCGGTGGGCAAGACGCCCAGCCATTCGAGATAGGAGCGCCAGACGCCCTTGTCGCGCTGGTGCCTTTCCTCGATTTCAAAGATCTGGGCGGGCTTGATCTTGCTCTCCGTGGATTCGCGCGAGCCGCCGCCTCCCTGCCCTTCGCCGGAGGCTCCCATCATCTGCGCCACATCGCGCTGCACGGGCCCACCGGGTGCCAGCCTCACGATGAGGAAGACCAGCAGCGTGATTCCGAACAGGGTCGGGGGAATCAGCAGCAATCTGCGCAGGAAGTAGCTTTTCACGTCGGGATCTGTCTTTTCTAGCCTCGGTGGGTGGCCGTGCAAGCACGGACCTTGCCAGGGAGGGATTGCTGTGCGATCACCTCGGCATGTTCGGATGGTGGCGACCTCCTCAGCCCTACGAGAGCCCCAATCCGCGGCTGTTCGTGGCATTCCGGACCCTTTACCACGCCCGGGCCTATTATCCGGTCTTTGCCATCCTCTTTACCGACATGGGGCTGACGGGCGACCAGTTCATGCTGCTCAACGTGGTGTGGGCGCTTTCCATCCTGCTCTTGGAGGTTCCTTCGGGGGCACTGGCCGACACTCTCGGGCGCAAGACGCTGCTGATTTTCGGGGCGGCGACCATGGTGCTGGAGATGTCGGTGCTGCTGGTTGCCCCCCTCGGCGGTATGAGCTGGCTGTTTGCGTTCTGTCTGCTCAACCGCTTCCTCTCCGGGCTGTCGGAGGCGGCAGTCAGCGGGGCGGATGAGGCCATCACCTACGAGTCGCTTCCCGCAGAGGGGCGAACCGATGCCTGGGACCGGATTTTGGTGAGTGCCATGCGCTGGCGCTCGGCGGGTTTCCTGGTTGCGATGACCATTGGTGGCCTGCTCTACGATCCGAGCTGGTGGAATGGCTTGGTGCCCGAGCGCCTGCACGTGGCCAAGGAGGTGGCGCATCGCCTGCCGGTGGTGATGGTGCTCTTGCAGGGAGTGGCCTGCCTGGTGTTGGCCCTGCGCTTTGAAGAGCAGCGCATCGTCAGCGACATGGCCCCCATGGACCGCTGCCGCGAAGCCACCCGCACAACCCTGCGCACCGCCCACATGGCGCTGACCACCCGCGCCATCGCTTTGGTCCTGCTCGGGGGCATGCTGATTGATGCGGTGGCGCGCAACATGGCCACGCTCAACAGTGTCTATTACCGGCTGATCGGTTTGCCAGAATGGGTCTATGGCCTGATTGGCTCCTCGATTGCGGTCTGCAACTGGTTCGTGCCGGGGATCGCGGCGCGCATCAACCGCCACTTCAGTACCCAGGGCAGCCTGGTGCTCGGGGGAGGGGTGGCGCTCCTGGCCCTGCTGCTGCTCTTGCCGACGATGGTGGTGCCGGGTCTGGCGGCGGTGATGCTGCTGATGATGTTGATGGGTTACGTGAATTTCACGGTGGGTCGCTACCTGCATCAGGAAAGTGGTTCCGACCAGCGCGCGACCCTGCTCAGCGTGAAGGGCATGAGCTTCAACCTCAGCTATGGAATCTACGCCCTGATCTTTGCCGGCATGTTGAAACAGGCCGCGGGGGCCGACGAGCCGGAGCGGCTGCACCAGGTGATCTTCTGGCAGGCGGGTGGCTTCGTGGGAGTGCTGGGCCTTTATCTCCTGCTGCTCTGGCTCAAGCGGCAGAAGCCGGATGCGGCCAATGAGTGATCACTGATCGATCCATTCGCGCACGAATTCGACCCAGGCTTTCTTTGCGGCTTTCTCATCCCCCTTGAAGGCGGCTAGGCCGGCCTGGTGAAAGGCATGGCCGGCGGCAGGCAGGCGGCGGTTGGCCGCCGTGCGATTGACCAGCAAGGGGTCCTCTGCAGGGGGGCATTGCGCCATGATCTCGGCGACAAAACGTTCAAAACGTGGACCGATGAACCACTGGGGATTGGCAACCGTTTGTTTGCGGTAATTGCGGGGTGCCTGGTATTCGATGATGGGGCGATTGTCGGTGTTGAGCGGGTAGTCGGTGAAGAGGGAATGCGCCTTACTCAGGTTGCCGGCGTAGAAGAGGGTGACGGTTGAAGGACCGAGGGGCAGGTTGAGGCGCTGCAAGTCGAGGTGGGTTTTGCCTTCCACCGCATAGAGCCGATCCGCTCGGGTGTCGGTGTCGCTGGCCGGCAGGGCCATGGGTTTGGTGTGGCCGATGAGGGCGACCATTTCTCCATAGGGGGTAAAGTTGTGACGCCACATGGAAACCTGGTCGAAGACCTCCAGCGTGCTCCTGACGATGACGGAAAACTCGTATTCGGTGAGTTGGTGCAGGGGCAGCCATTGAACAAAAATGCCGCCTGGTTTGAGTCGCGACTTGCAGCTCTCGAAATGCTCGACGGTGTAGAGGCTGCCGGCACCGGAGCGGAAGGGGACGAAGAGGTCGGCATTGATGATGTCGAATTGTTCATCGGTGGCCATCAGGTAGTGGCGTCCATCCTCGACGTGGATCTCGGCTCGTGGATCCTCGAACAGGCCGCCGGTGGCATCGAAGCCATTGATGTCGGTCATGTATTTTTTGGCAGCCTTGATGACATTGGGGGAGAGTTCGCAAGCGACCACCTTCTCGACCTGGGGGAACATGGGGTCCAGTGCCGCCCCGGCGGTGATGCCGGTGCCGACACCGAGAAAGAACAGCTCTTGGGCGTCGGGTTTGATCCACAACGGCAGGGTTGCCTGGAACTGCTCGCCCCTCAATGCTGCTGTGGAGCCGAGGCTGTATCTGGAGTTGATGTGGATCGAGATGCCTTGGAAATTGCTTTCGGTGACCGATACGGTGCAATCGCTGCCTTCCCAGACCTCGAGCACGCGCTCCTGGATGCGGGGATCGCGATCGGGATCGGTGCTGGTGACGGGCAGGTCGCGCGGCGAGGCGACCAGGACCGCGACAAGGGTCAGGAAGCACACGCCCTTGAGCAGGATGCCCGACTTGTCGAGACGGGTGGGCACGGCGATGGCAGCCACCACGTAGATCCAGGCGATGGCGTGCATGCTCTGCCAGATGCCCAGCCATTCGAGCAGCAGGAAGCCGCAGATCAGCGAGCCAAGAATGGCGCCGACAGTATTGATGGCCGCGAGGCGCCCGAGCGAGAGTCCGGGCGACTTGAGGTGGTGCTCCTCCACCTTCATCAGGTAGGGAAAGAGCGTGCCGAGCACGATGGCGGCGGGCCCGATGCACAGGGATGCCGTGCCGAGGATGAGCAGCATGTAAACCGACCAGTTGCCGCTGGAGGTGATCAGCTGCATGCCGTCGGTGAGATGCATGAAGAGGCGGGGCGTGATGGCCACCGTTGTCGCACCGAGAAGCATCAGCAGGGTGAGCATGATGGTGGGAGGGGTGCGCAGGCGCGAAATCAGCGAACTGGCCACGGCCCCAAGGGCCAGGCTCAAGAGCACGACCATCAGGATGGCCGCAAAGGTGTAGACCGAGTTCTCCAGCACCTGGCTGAAGAGGCGGGTCCAGATGACTTCCAGCGCCAATACGCTGAAGCCGGAGACAAAGCAGAGCGCAAGGACGACCCCTTTCCCGGGGGCCGTGCAGGTGCTCGCCTTCGTTTCGGCAGCCGGAGCTTCTTTCGCGGGCGCCTGACGCTTGGCTTCGCGCTCCAGGCGCCGGCGTTCTTGGCGCGAGAGCTTGCGCTCGGGCTCGAGCGCAGTGACTTCGACTTCCGGTTCAGGCCCCTCGCTGATGGCGAAGGTGACGGCGCCGCTGCGTTTGGAGATCCACCCGGCGATGGCGGCAATCAGCAGCGAGACCACCACGGCGAGCGCACAGGTCAGGTTGTAGCCCAGCCAGAGCGGCAGGTAGAAACCGGCGAGACCGACCCCAATCGCCGCACCCAGGGTGTTGATGCCATACATCAGGCCGGCGAGCGCGCCGAAGTGGCGGCTCTCGCGAACCACGTATTGGCCGATGACGGGAATGGTGCCACCCATGAAGAAGGCGGGCGGAAAGACCAAGAGCAGCGAGAGCGCGAACTTGATCAACAGGCGAATGGCACCCGCTTCGGTGCTCTGGTGGATGGCCGGGTAGATGGCCTCAAAGATGCCAAGAATGACAAAGTAGAGTAGGGCGGTGACGGCAATGCCCACTTCCAGCCAAGCGTAGGTGCGCATTGGATTGGGATGGGTGGACACCCGCTTGCCGAGCACCCAACTGCCGACAGCGAGGCCGGCAAAGAAGGAGGTCAGGGTGGCCCCAGCCGCCTGCGAGGTGTTGCCGAAGAGCAGGCCGGCCTGCTTCATCCACAGCACCTGGTAGATCAGCGCGGCAAAGCCCGACAGAAAAACGAGACCGAGGGCGACCCCGGTCTCGCGTTTGTGGCTGAGGGCTGTGGAAGGGCTTGGTGAATCCATTGCGCGCATGGAGGGTCCGCCATAGGCAATTACTTGTCGAGTTCGGGCAGCTTCATCTTCTCGAACCAGAAGGCGCGGTAGCTCTGGATCTTGCGCATCTTGTGGCCCCAACGCAAAAAGCCGTTGGCGGCGAGCAGCACCTCTCCGTCCGTGAAGTGGGCGCGGTGCCCGTCATCGATGATCACGCCAAAGGGTCGATGGGAGTTGCGGCCACTGCCGCCCTGGATGGTGGCCTGGTCCTTGCGGCGGTTGGGGATGTATTCGCCATCGAACCAGATGTCCGATCCGCCTCCGGCATTGTAGTGGGAGCGGCCACCGACCAGCAGGCGGTAGGCATAGCCGTCTTCGAGCGGGGGCAGCTCGATCTTGGCGCGCATGAGGATGGCTTCCTGGTCCCAGAAGGTGTTGACCGGGTTGCCGCAGCCACAGAAGTGGTGGTGGCCGACACAGCTGCCGATGGGTTCGGGCTTGCCGTCGTTATTCGCGAAGGGGGCGCGGCCGGTCTTCCAGCCGGGGGCCTTCTTGGGATCGAAATCCAGCTGATGCCAGTTCTCCGAACCCTTGGGCGGATCGACCTTGCGGAAGCGGTGCTTGCTCTCCCACAGCTTGTTGTCCTTGGGCTCGAAGGTGATGTAGTCCCAGACGATCTTCTCGCGATGGGGGCCGTGGAGTTGCCAGTTGTAGTCTTCCACCCCGAGCTTGTTGTAAAGGTCGACCAGGCCGTCGAGGGCGCGGCCCGGTGTGCGCTCGGCGATCTCCTTCTCGAGGTTCTTGCGGTTCGCCTCGATGTATTCCGGGATGAGTCGATTCTTGATGGTGGGGGCGAGGGCCTTGCGCAGTTCGGGGCCGAATTGCTTGGGGTCGGCTGCGAGAAAGAGTTCCTCGTGGGGCAGGGCCTCGTCCGGATTGCGCTGGCGGCCCAGTTCGTAGATCAAATCGAAGCCACCCGGCACCGCGGAGAGGTCGCGGGCGAACTTGTCGAGCAGCAGGTCGACGTTCTTGGTCAGGTCCTGGCCGCCGGGCTCGACGAGTTCCCTGGGATACTTGATGTAGGACTTGGCGAGGATGTCCATGCCGCGCTTCTGGATGCGGGGGTCCGCCTTTCGCAGTTGCTGACTAATGCCATCGAGGGGACCAAAGTCGCCGAGGCGGTCGCTGCCGCGGATGGTATCGGCGATCTTGGTCAGTAGCGGCTCGTAATGCTCGCCGCTGGAAGCGAGGGGAGCGAGTCCGATCATCGCCGCCTGACGCAGCCACCAGTCCTCGTGGTCGAGCCACTTCATCATGTTCTGGAAGTGGGGGGCGATCTGTTCGGGCTTGGCGCGGCCCATGGCCTTCATCGCGCCCATGGTGACCCACCAGGATTCCTCCGGGTTGTCGATCAGCTTGCCGATGAGTGCAACGACCTCGGGCGTCATGGCCTCGTCCGGAAATTTGGCGCTCTTGTTGGGGCCGAGAATGGCGTCCAGCGCAGTCCGGCGGGCCCGGGCGTCCTCCGATTTGAGGAGCTGGGTGACCAGATGGAAGCGCTTGTGGTTGTTGATGGCGCCCGCCGCCATTTCCCGGATGCCGTGCTCGAAATGGTGGGCATACATCAGCAGGGTTTCGTCGCTGACTTCCGGGTCGTGCAGTCGCTTGAGGACGGGCTTGGAGGCGTCGGTGGGCAATTGCTCCTGGCTGGCGTCGTGGCGCTTGCCGGGCAGGTATTCGCCGGGAGTGAGCGAGAGAAAAAGTTCGTCGGCCTCGTTGCCCCAGGGTCGGTCGGGGAGCTCGTAGGTCTTGGAATACTGGGTGGGAGGGGCTCCGTGCAGGCGCAGGGCCTTGCGGGGCACGGTGTAGATCATTGGGATGTAGGCGCCCCAGCCGCGGCCATCCAGAGCGGTGTCGTCGTAGCCGACATTCCAGTCGCTGACCCAGCTGAAGAGACCCTTGTGATCGCGCGCCAGCTCGTACATCCAGCGGCGCTCATCCATGAAGGAGCGGTAGGGCTCGGGGCGCTTCTCGCGCAGCAGGCCCATGGCGCGACCCTTCCAGAGTTCGCCGATGCCGCCACCGGTGTGGCCGTGGAAGAGCCATGAGGTGTTGTAGAAGGCCTTGTGGGCGCAGATGTCGCGGGCCTTGGCGTAGACGGACTTCTCGCCATCGGGATGGAGGTTGGCGGCGGCCTGCATGGTGAAAGCCAGGCCCTCGGTCTTGCCGTTGGCAGTGAAGCCGGACTCGGGCAGGTGGTCGCCGTAGGCGACGTTGCCGTGACCGGCGAAGCGGTAGACGTGATAAAGCGAGCTCTCGAGCGTGTGTTCGTCCACATCCACGCCGCATTCCTTGGCCAAGAGCAGAAAGGTCACGGCGTGCAGACCGGCGGCATTGAGGTGGCCGCCGGCCATGTAGCTGTAGCTGGCGCCACCGCGGCCCATCCAGGAGCCGTTGTAGATGGTGCGCGAGAGGGAGTCAGCCGTATCCTTGATGATGGGCAGCACGGATTCGTCGCCGGTGCGCAGGTAGTATTCGCAGAATCCGGGACCGGTGTAGCCGGCGAACCAGGGATAGACTTCACGGTCTTTCTCGGGCTTCTTGTAGTTGGCGACGAAGTCCTTCATCCAGCCGCGGACGACCTCCAGGTCCTTCTCCTCGCCGGTGGAGAGCAGGAAGAGCACCGAGCCATTGAGGCCCATGCCGATCTTGTCCTTGTTGGCGGCGATATAATCGGCGCATTCGCGCACGATCTTGGCGCTCTTGTCGCAGTCGACCGGCCAGCTCTTGGCGTAGGCACCGAGAGCAGGGAGCTTGAGGGTGACTTCGCGCGCCGCGGCCTTGGCGTCGTCCTTGACCATGAGCTTGAGCACGCCGCCCTTGGCTTCGGCCTCGGTGATCCAGTTGCCCAGCAGCACACGGGGATCCTCGTCCTTCATCACGTGGCCGTTCACGCTCTCGATGAGCTGGCCCTTCTTGAGTTCGCCGTTTTCGGCCGCCGGGGAACCCTCCTCGACCTTGACGATGTGCATGGTGAAGTTGGGTTTGCGCAGCTCCAGGCCGAGGCCGGTGGGGCCGAAGTGGTCGATCTTGTAGCGGGCCGCGGTCGGATCGGGCCACATGTGGAACTGGGGTTCCTTGGCGTAGTATTCCTCGGCGTGGCCGAGAGCAGCTCCAGCGATGGAGGCGGAAAGGAGGGCCAGGCCTAGGCGGGCGTGGCGGCCAGGATGGGACATGAGGAGGCTTTTCATGGGCAGCTTTTCTAGCCCTCCTACGGCAGCAGGACAAGAAAGCATACAGCAGACACCAAAAAACAAGCAGCCACAGAGGATTCGACAAACGGACGGGTGCCATCGAGAGTTAAGCCTCAATGATTCGCATCCGCGGCGCCCGTCAGCACAACCTCAAGGGGATCGATCTCGATCTGCCCAAGGACCAGCTGGTGGTGATCACCGGCCCCAGTGGCTGCGGCAAGTCCTCGCTGGCCTTCCACACCCTCTTTGCCGAGGGCCAGCGACGCTACGTCGAAAGTCTCTCGGTCTACGCCCGCCAGTTCCTCGACCAACTCGACAAGCCCGACGTCGATTCCATCGAGGGGCTCAGCCCGGCGATCGCCATTGAACAAGGTTCCGGCGGTCTGAGCCCGCGCTCGACGGTTGCCACCGCCACCGAGATCTACGACTACCTGCGCGTATTGTGGGCGGCTCTCGGCGTGCCCCACGATCCCGAAACCGGCGAGCGCCTGCAGCGCATGGGGCCAGAGGACATTGTCGCCGCCCTTGCCGACTTGCCCGAGGGCAGCAAGGTGGTGCTGCTCGCTCCCGTGCCGAGCGAGGAGCTGCAGGACCCCGAGCGCCTGCTCGGCGACCTGCAGCGCCAGGGCTTCATCCGGGTGCGATTGGATGGCGAGGTGCTCGAACTCGAGGAAGCGGCCGAGCACTGGCCCGAAGGCACGCCCCGGCTCGAAATCGTCATCGACCGCTTCGTGGTGCGACCGGGGGTGGAGTCGCGGATGGCGGACTCGGTGGAAACCGCCCTGCGCATCTGCGGCAGCGAGGCGCGCGCCACGGTGATGGAGCCCGACACCGACGGCTGGCGCGACCTGAGTTTCCAGACCTCCTACCGCAATCCCGAAACCGGCTTCGTGGTGGAGGGGCTCTCGCCAAAGCACTTTTCCTTCAACTCCCACCTCGGGGCCTGCGAGCGCTGTGAGGGCCTGGGCAGCGAACTCTTCTGCGATCCGGATCTATTCATCGCCGATCCCGATCTGCCCCTGCTCAAGGGTGGCCTGCGCGGCTGGTGGCCCAAGGCCTCGGCGCGGGCGCGCAAGTTCACCCGAGAGACCGAGGCGCTGCTCTCCATGGTTGAATTGGAGGAAGATGCCAGCTTCGCCGAACTGCCCAAGAAGGCCCGTAAGCTCTTGTTTGAGGGCGGCGAATTGCTCACCGGCTGGAAGGTCGGCAAAGACAAGGCGCCCCAGACCAAGGACTACGAGGGATTGGCGGTGGAAGCCTGGCGCATGCACCAAGAAGCGAAGAGCGAACTCACCAAGCGCCGGCTTTCAAGGGTGATGGCGCAGCGGCCTTGTGCGGCCTGCAAGGGCCAACGACTCAAAGCGCAATGGCTTGCGGTTAAAGTCGATGGAGATCGTCCATTGGGCATCCAGGAATTCTGCCAACTCAGCGTGGCCGATGCCCTGCAGTGGATTGGTACGGTGAAGCCCGGCGACGAACAGCAGCAAGTCGCCAAGCGTCTGCTCCACGACATCGACTCCCGTCTCGGTTTCCTCGAAGAGGTCGGTCTCGACTACCTGACCTTGGATCGCGGCAGTGCGACGCTCTCGGGCGGGGAGGCGCAACGCATCCGTTTGGCCACCCAGCTCGGTGCGGGGCTCTCAGGGGTGATCTACGTCCTCGATGAACCGAGCATTGGCCTCCACGCCGCCGACACGGATCGTCTGATCTCCGCGCTCACTCGTCTGCGCGATCTCGGCAACACCGTGGTGGTGGTCGAACACGACGAGGCCATCATTCGCGCCGCCGACCATGTGATCGACATGGGGCCGGGAGCGGGCAGTGCCGGTGGCGAAGTGCTGGCCGAAGGACCACCCGAAACCTTGGAATCTCCGACCGGCCAGTGGCTCCGGCAGGGACCTCTCTCCGAGAGGTCCGGAAATCTGGAATCCCTCGACATGGGCTCTCTGGTCATCCGTGGCGCCACTGAACACAACCTGCAAAACCTGGACGTGACCC
>JAWVYP010000056.1:0-12510 GCA_033722655.1 Akkermansiaceae bacterium
AAGACACCGATGTTCTGCTGACCGGCCTTGATGTCACAGTCTACGGCGAAGCACTCCCGCACGCGCCGGGCAAAACGGACGGACTGATTCTGCAGCAGGGTGGCGAAGAGCCCCTAGATATCGTAGAGATCAGCTTCGCGGGCCTGCTGGTTCCAGGCGGCGGGAGCGGCGTGGGCTCCAAGCAGGATGCCAAGGGTGTCGGCTTCCTGGTCGAGGGCCTTGCCGCCACCAGCGTTGCGAAAGACGCGGCCCATCTCGAAGAAACGCAGAGACTTGGCCTGCTGGCGCACATTGCGCGCGGCACTCTGGACCAGACCGGGCACCATGCTGGGGCGCATGATGGCGTGATCTTCACTGAGTGGCGACTTCACGCGGATCACATCACCTTCCATCAGCGGACGCAGCGGCAGGGCGTCCTGCATCTGGCCGTCGCCAATCAGCTTGATGGTTTGGCATTCGAACAGGCCCAATGCGGCGAGACGGCGACGCAGCACCATGTCGGTGTCGTAGTCGGCGTCCACCTGACTGCTGGGAACGTAGGCCCCCAGAGAGCGCGAGCGCACCTTGTCGAGGCCGTGCACGCGGACGATTTCCTCCACCAGATCGATATGGCGCTGAAGGTCGGCGCGGAAGGAGGGAATCTCCCATTGGCCGCCATCGAGCTTCCCCAGACCGAGACCGGTCAGGATGGCTTCCGCGTCTGCGAGCGAAATCGAGCCACCCATCAGTTGGTCGAGCTTGGAGGAATCGAGAGTGACCGGTTGCGTGAGCACCGGCAGCTCACCGGCCACTTGAGTCACCTCTTTGGCACTGCCGCCAGCGAGTTCGAGAATGAGCTTCACGGCAAGCGCGGAAGCTGGCAGCACGCCTGCGGGATCCACGCCCCGCTCGAAACGGTAGGAGGAGTCCGACATCAGAGCGGTCCGGCGCGAGGTGCGACGAATGCCCTGCGGAGTGAAATAGGCGGATTCGAGCAGGATGTCGGTGGTCGCTTCGGTGACGCCTGAATCAATGCCACCCATCACGCCGGCAAGGGCCAGGGCCGCACCGGACTCATCGGAGATCAGGAGGTCGTCAGCCGTGAGGGCGTGCTCGGACTCGTCGAGGGCGGCGAATTTCTCACCCTCCTTGGCCTTTCGCACCACAATCGAGCCTTCCAGCTTGGAGGCATCGAAGGCGTGAAGCGGCTGACCCAGCTCGTGGAGCACGAAGTTGGTGATGTCGACCACGTTGTTGATGGGACGCAGGCCGATGGACTCGAGGCGGGCCTTCAGCCAAGTCGGGCTTTCGCTGACCTTCACGCCGGAAATGCGAATCGCCGAATACATCGGGCAGGCCTCGGGGGCTTCGATCGTCACCGCGCTGGCGGCAGCGGTCTTCACCTCGGGAATATCGAGCGGCTTGAGCGGGGTCTTGAGCAGGGCCGCGAGTTCTCGCGCCATGCCGTAGTGGCTGAGCAGATCGGGGCGGTTGGGCGTCACTTCCAACTCAAGCAGCACGTCGGAGTCGAAGAGTTCCTTCACCGGTTTGCCAATCTCTGAGTCGGCGGGAAGAATCATCAGGCCGTCCTCACCCTTGGGCAGGCCAATTTCCTCGGCGGCCGCCAGCATGCCTTTGGATTCGACGCCGCGCATCTTGGTTTCGCCGATGGTGAAGCCACCGCCGAGTTCCGCGCCGGGAAGGCAGCAAGGCACCTTGTCGCCCACCTGGTAGTTGGTGGCGCCGCAGACAATCTGGCGCAGCTCACCCTCGCCACAATCGACTTTGGTCACCTTGAGGCGATCGGCATTGGGGTGCGGCTCGGCTTCCTTGATCTCGGCGACCACAATCTTGTCGGAGCCGACACCCTTGGTTTGCACGCCCTCGACTTCGACGCCGGCGAAGGTCAGCAAGTCGTCGAGTTCCTGGACGGACTTGCCGCCAAGGTCGAGATGGTTGGAGAGCCAGTTGAGGGAGTAGTTCATGGCTTAGGCAAATTGAGAGAGGAAGCGGGCGTCGTTTTCGATCAGCAGGCGGATGTCCTTGATGCCCCAGCGGATCATCGCCAGTCGATCGAGGCCCATGCCGAATGCGAAACCGGTCACCTGTTCCGGGGCAAAGGCATCATCCTTGCGTTGGCCGTCGATGGACTCGAACACGGCCGGATCAACCATGCCGCAGCCGGCAACCTCGATCCAGCGCGGCTCCTGACCCTTGACGGTGAGCTTCACATCAATTTCGAAACTGGGCTCGGTGAAGGGGAAGAAGTGCGGACGGAAGCGCACCTCGGTTTCCGAACCGAAGAGTTCGTGGAAGAAGTATTCGAGCGTGCCCTTGAGGTCGGGAAGCGAGACGTCTTCGGCGACATAGAGGCCTTCGAGTTGGTTGAAGACCGAAAGGTGGGTGGCGTCGATCTCGTCGCGGCGGTAGGCCGAGCCGGGAGCAATGATGCGCACCGGTGGCTTGGCCGTTTCCATGGTGCGGATCTGCACGCTGGAGGTGTGGGTGCGCAGCAGTTTGCCGGAGTCGAAATAGAAGGTGTCCTTCTCATTGCGCGCCGGGTGGTCGGCCGGGGTGTTGAGGGCATCGAAGCAGTGGAACTCGTCCTCGATTTCGGGGCCATCGGCCAGGGCAAAGCCCATGCGGCGAAGGATCTGGATGGCCTCGTCGCGGATCAGGGTCAGCGGATGGAGGCCTCCCTTGGGCAGCGGGCGGGCCGGAAGGGTGACGTCAATGCCTTCGAGCGCCTTGCGGTCCGCCTGCTCTTGCAGGGAGGCTTGAGCGGACTCGAGAGCTGCCGTGATGGCCTGACGGGCCGCGTTGAGCAACTGGCCCACCTCGGCCTTGTCCTCCTTGGGCACGTCCTTCATGCCGGCGGCCAACTGGCTGAGGCTTCCCTTCTTGCCGAGCACCGCAACCCGGGCGTCTTCGAGGGCGCGGGCGTCGGCAGCGGCCTCGATCAGGGCGATAGCCTCGGTCTGGATGGTGGGGATCTGGTCCTTCATGGGTGTTGAACACGCTCAGGGCGAGCGGCTCAGTAACTCGAAAACGCCTGTGGGTCAAAGGGTTTGAGCCACGGAAGGGACTGCGTCCAGAAAGCAGGGAAAGCGGGGTTTCCAGCCGGTTTTCAGCAGTTTGGCGTTGGATACCTGCTTGTGGGTCCAGCCGCGCTTGCGCTGGAGATCACGGGGCCCGGTGGGCGGCAGCGGCCGGTCAAAATGCTCGCTGAGCGCCTCGTAGCACTGCTTCTGGGTCAGCGGCTGGGAGTCGCAAACGTTGAAAATGCCCATGGCCCCGGAATCGATGAGCTTAAATACCGCCTCGGCGGCATCATCGCGGTGGATCTGGTTGAGATAACGCCGCCCGTCCTCCTCGATGACCGCGTCCCCATTGAGGAATTTCTTGAGGATCACGCTGCGGCCGGGCCCGTAGATGCCCGAGAGCCGGGCGACCACTCCCCCATTCTCCCGCACGACGGCCTCGGCAGCCAGGAGCAGCTCCCCGGTTTCGCGATTGGGCTCGGTGGGGCTCTCCTCGGTCACCACCGAACCATCGGTCTGGCCATATACGGAACTGCTGGAGGTGAAGAGCAGCGGCTGGTCCGGATAGCGATCGGCCAGATGGCGACAACCATCGACGTAAACCTTCTGGTAGGCCTCCGCTCCCCCGCCCCGCCCCGAAGCGGCGCAGTGAACCACTGCATCGGCATCCGGCAGGGCCTGGACGGCGGCGGCATCGCTGACATCGCAGGCCATTGCCTCGCCGTCCCCGGATTTGGACACGGGCTGCACCTCCCAGCCGGCATCGCGGAAGCGTGACACCACCGCCTCACCGAGGTAGCCGTGGCCGAGAAGCAGGAGTTTCATGTCCGCGCACCCAAGCACGCGCCACGGGAAAATCCAATCAAACTTGATCGCGGCGGCGTTTCGACCCAGTTTTCTCCCGCGATGTCCACCGAAGCCATCCTCTCCACCGCGCGTCAGTTCCTCGACGTGGACCCGAGTGTGCCCATCACCATTGTGCCCATCACCAAGGGTGCCTCGGAACGCACCATCGCGCGGGTGAAGTCCCCGGTGCACGAGGACTTCATCGGCATCCACTGGACCGAGGAGCGGGAGGACAACGACCAATACGTGCCGGTCGCCCAATTTCTGAAGAAAGCCCGCCTGCGCGTTCCCGAAATCCTCCACGACCGCTCGCGCCACCGCGTCGCCCTGGTGCAGGATCTCGGCGATCAGGACCTGCTTTCGATGAAGGGCGAGCCCTTCGAGAAACGCCTGCCCATTTACCGCTCGGCCTTCGAGCAGATCGACCGCCTCTTCTTTGCCCGCGTGCCCGAGGATCTGGAACTGATGCCGCCCTTCGATGCCGAGCTCTACCGCTGGGAGCAGGAATACTTCTTCGAATACCTGGTGGAGGGGCTGCTTGGACAGGATGCCGATGGCCTGCGCGGCAATGAGGCCTTCAGCACCCTCGCCGAGGGCCTCGGCAAGGTGGCCCGCCATCTGGTCCACCGCGATTTCCAGTCGCAAAACATCTTGGTCCATGACGGTCAGGCCTGGCTGATCGATTTCCAGGGCCTGCGCCGTGGCCGTCAGGAATACGACCTGGCCTCACTCATCTTCGACCCCTACATGGATCACTCCGCCGAGGAGCGCGAGCAGCTACTTGACCTGTGGGAGGACGTCTCCGATGAGCGCCCCGAGATCCGCCTCTTCCACGAATGCGCGGCCCAGCGCCTGATGCAGGCGATGGGCGCTTACGGCAAGATTCTGACCAACGGCGGTGATGAGTGGTATCGCCAGCATGTTTCCACCGCTGCCCGCCTGCTTGGCGAAGTCACCAAGGACACGGAACTCGAAGAGCCACTGGCGGAAATCCTCGAGGCCGCGCAGTCTTGCTAGGTGCCCTTGGGATCCCTAGGGTCTGACAAATCCCTCACCCGTGATCCGCAAGTCCCATTTCTTTCTCATGACCTGGTTGGTCACCGCCCTGGTGGCGCTTGGTTCGTGGTTTCTCCTGCCGGGCAGCGGGCTGGATCGCTGGAGTTTCACCAAGCTGGCCCACACCGTCGCCGCGCCTCCATTTGAAATCCAGGGCGAGGGAAGCCAGACCCGTCCCTGGCAGTTGCAGCCCCTGCTGGGTCGGGAACTGGAGACTGATTCCGACTCGGTCACCGTGGATCTCGAGGACGACCCCGATGGCATCTTCCAGACCTTTCCCCACTCGCCCATTGATGTGGCGGTGGTGCTCACCAACCTCAAGCGGCTCGGAACCGGCAAACTCGCCTGCTCGGTGCTGCTTGCCTGGGAAGACCCGGATGCCATCGGCCTGACGGCCCTGGAGGTGGCCTTGGCGGATTTCGAATCGGTCGTGCTGGCCGCACCTGTCACCCGGGGTCCCATCATGGAGCCGATGCCTCCTTCCTTTCGGCGGGCCTCCATTGGACTCGATCAGGTCCGGGGCGACCTCAGCACATTGCCCCAAATCAACCGCATCTCGCTGCCAATTCTGATCCACGGCGGCGAAAACACCTGGACCGGCTTCCAGACCATCGACTCGGAACCCGGTGGCGAGGCGATCCACCTGCTGGCGCGCTGGGAAGACCGCATCATCCTGGGATTCCCGGTGCTGGCCGCCATGCAGCAACTCGGCATTGAGCCCGCTGAACTCCGCGTGGTGGTCGACAGCCACTTGCAATTTGGCGACTCCGGCCCCAGCGTTGCCATCGATGAGTTCGGCAGGCTCGCGCTCGGCAAGCTCGCGATTCCGGTCATGGAATCCAAGGACCTGGAAACGCTTTCCGCGGAAATTCTGATCGATGCCGAACCGGGCAGCCCCGGGATCCCAGAACTCGACACCGCCATTCTGAGAGACATGCGCAGCAACGCCGATCTCTCCATTCAGAGCTGGAACCAGTTGCTCCCCGAGCTGGTCCACCGCATCAAGCAGGGAAGCCAGGCGCTTGAGCCGGAAACATTTCCCCGCCTTCATGTGGGGCTTGAAATGCTCATCCTGCTGGGCCTTGCCCTTGGCCTTTCCTTTAGCAGCCTCGGCGGCCGTTTGCTTCACAGTGCCATCTGCCTGTTGGCCACCGGCCTGCTCTTGCTCGGATGGTGGTGGGGCATGACCAATGGCCTCTGGCTGCCAGGGCCGTCCATTGCTGCCACCATTGCGGCGGCCTGGCTCTGTGGCCTGCTGCTTGGCAGGCGCCGTCGCCAGACGACCTCCATGCCGCGCCTGGATCGGCTCGATTTCGAATCGACCCGCTAGTTCGCCACTCCCCTTTGGGCTTTATGCCCCCGGTTCCGGTGGATAGAATCCAAGTCATGAACCCGCTCGACAAAGCCGCTGCACTGATTGAGGCGCTGCCCTATCTGCAGTCCTTTCGCGGCAAGACCTTCCTCATCAAGATGGGTGGCTCGGCCATGGAGGATCCCGAACTGGTGGCCCAGGTGATGCGCGACATCGTCTTTCTCGAGGTCGCCGGCATCAATCCCATCATCGTCCACGGCGGCGGCAAGGCGATTTCCAAGGCCATGCAGGATGCGGGCCTCGAAGCCCAATTCGTCGGCGGATTCCGGGTCACCACGCCCGAGGCCATCGGCATCGTCAGCAAGGTGCTCTCCGAGGAGATCAATCCGGGACTGGTGCGCATGATCCGCGAATACGGCGGCAAGGCCGTCGGCATTCCCGGCACGGACGTCTTCTTGGGCGAGCGCATCCAGGGCACAGATGACATGGGCGGCAAGGTCGACATCGGCCGCGTCGGAGAGGTGGTCGGCTGCCGTCTCAACCACATGGACTCCGCCCACCAGGCGGGTATCGTGCCCGTGATCTCCCCGCTGGCCTCCGAATTGGCCACCGGCAAGCCGCTCAACATCAACGCCGATCTCGCCGCCGCCGCCCTGGCCAAGGAGTTGCGGGTTTCCAAGCTGGTTTACCTCTCGGACGTTCCCGGCTTGCTGGCCGATGCCAAGGATCCCGACAGCCTGATCCACTCAGTCGACCGCGAGGAAGCCCGGGGCCTGATCGAGAACGGCACCATCAGCGGGGGCATGATCCCCAAGATCACCAGCGCCATCGACGCCATCGACGCGGGCGTGCGCAAGGTGCACTTTGTCGACGGCCGTCAGCCTCATGCCCTGCTCATGGAAATCTTCACCAAAAGCGGCATCGGCACCGAGGTTGTTCGTTAGGGCAGTTGACCCAAACCCCTTGCTCGCGACAATATTGAACCATGGAAGAATTTTCCCATTCCACCAAAGCCGGTAAAATCCTGCTGCGCCGTGCCGAAGTTGACGACATCCCCGCCCTGATCGAGCTCAACAAGAAGGCCTTCCCATTGATGGCCGAGGAAAACGTCGTCTGGAGCGAGCGCCAGCTACGCAACCACCTCAACATCTTTCCCGCCGGACAGATCGTGGCCGTGCTCGACGGCAAGATCGTTGGAGCTGTGGCCTCGCTGATCGTTTCCATGGGCAGTGATCCCTATCGCGCCCACACCTACGGCGGAATCACCGATGGCGGCTACTTTCACAACCACGACCGCAACGGGGACACCCTGTACGGTGCGGATGTTTACGTCGATCCCGACCAACAGGGCTCCGGAGTGGGTGCCGCCCTCTATGAAGCGCGCCGACGCCTGTGCCATCAACTCAACCTCAAGCGCATCCTCGCCGGCGGCAGGTTGGCCGGCTACAGCGACCATGCTGAAAAACTGACGGTTCAGGACTACATCGAAAAGGTGCAGGCCGGTGAGTTGAGGGATCCGGTGCTGAGTTTCCAACTGAAGGAAGGCTTCAGCGTTCGCGGCGTGTTGCCCAACTACATCACCGATCCCAAAAGCCTCAACCACGCCAGCCTGATCGAGTGGGTCAATCCGGACTACGTGAAACAGGACTCTCCCTCCAAGGTCCGCATCGCCTGCGTGCAATATCAGGTGCGCAAGATTGAAAGCTTCGAGGACTTTGCCAATCAGGTGGAATACTTTGTCGAAACCGCCGCCGATTACCGTGCGGACTTCGTGCTCTTCCCGGAGTTCTTCTCGGTGCAGCTGCTCTCCATCCTCGAGCCCATGTCCTCGGTCGAAGGCATTCGCAAACTCGCCACCGATTTCTCCGAACCCTTCATCGAACTGCTTTCGGGTCTCTCCAAAAAATACAATCTCTACATCATTGGCGGCAGTCACCCCATTGAGGAGGACGGCAAGCTCTACAACAAATCGCTGATCTTCGATCCCGAGGGTCGCTACATTGCCCAGCCCAAACTGCACATCACACCTTCCGAAAAGCGCTACTGGGGAATCAGTGGTGGGAACGAATTGGTGGTGCTGCCGACTCCGAAGGCCAAGATCGCCGTACAAATCTGCTACGATGTGGAGTTTCCCGTGCCGACCAACTACCTCGCCGACCAGGGAGTGGAGCTGCTCTTCGTTCCTTATTGCACCGATGACCGCCACGCCATGCTGCGGGTGCGCTACTGTGCTCAGGCGCGCGCGATTGAAAACCAGATCTTTGTCGCCACCGCAGGCGTCATCGGCAACCTGCCCAGCGTGCCAGCCATGGACATCCACTACGGCCAGGCCGCCGTCTTCACCCCTTCCGACTTCGAATTCGCCCGCGACGGAATCCAAGCCATCGCCGACTCCAACGTCGAAACGCTTTTGGTCACCGACCTAGACATCAGCGACCTCCACCGCTCCCGCTCAAGCGGCTCGGTGACGCCGCTGCTCGACCGCCGCAACGACCTCTTCGAGGTGAAGGTGAAGCTCAAGAATCTGGATACCAGCAACGAACTCACCGACGGCCCCGGCATCGATCTGCCCAAGTAAACCATCACCCATTCTGGGTCTCGCCCTCGCCCCTTGGAAGACTGGTGAGCAGAAGCGGCAACAGCAGCGCCTCGATGGACACCATCAGGAATGATAGACGATAGACTGCGTTTTCTAGGGGTGTAAAACCGAACTCCGCACCTGGCAGATGGCCGAGCTCCGACTCAAAAGCTTCGAAACTGGATACTTCAGACATTTTCTCAAGCAGGTCGGTGTATGCATTCAAGTTGGCCTTCGTCGCGATATCACCCATGCCTTTCTCCTCAAACAGGCTCTTGAGCTTCGATTTCGGGATGCGGTTCACTTCACACTCCTCGTTTTCGACAAATACCAGATCGGGCTTCAGGCGATAGTTCAAACTCGGCCCGCCGGTGTGATCACGATTGATCGAGATATTGGTGAAACCGGAATCAATGGTCAATGAGTCACGGGACCCCCTCCCGTACGCAGAGACATGAAAATCGTAGTGGTTCTCACCCTCATATTGCAAAACTGCATGCACGTAGACTCTGTTCCATGAGGTGTGATCTTGCACAATCTTCTCACTCAATGGCGCAGTGAAGGGAAAGCTTACCGAAGCCACCAAAAGAATCAGCCAAGACCGGGCCATCGTCGATCTTGAGCCGCTTCTCTTCCAGCAAATCAACCAAGCGATCAGGCACAGGCCGACAAACACCAGATAGTAGAAAATAATCGCCAGATACGCCCGATAGACGATGTCGTCAAAATCGATGGCCAGCAGCATCGCGAGCCCCAAGGTCAACAAGGCCGGGGAGAGCTTTGCGCCCAGCTTCCTGCTCCATGGACGAGTCATGATGGGCTCAAATGCCATGGGCCCAGTAGTGCAATTTCGGGCTTTCATCGCAATGCGCTTTCTTTGGGCCCAGCCGGAACAAAAAAAGAGCCCCGCAACTGATTTCTCAGATGCGGGGCAAATACCTGGCAACGACCTACTCTCACAGGGCCTATCGCCCCACTACCATCGGCGCTGCAGCGTTTCACTTCCGGGTTCGGAATGGGACCGGGTGGTTCCACTGCGCTGTGGTCACCAGAGGTCGATGCTGATTGCTAGTTTCAGCAGCGGGACTCTGGGGGCCTCAGCTTGCGTGTCGCGTTCGTCTTTTTGTTGTCGGTGTGACCCAAGACCTGATGGCCAGGCCGCCCCCTGACATCCATATGGAGAAAGTCCTTTGAAGACCACAAGTTCTTACGTGTGAACTTGAACAATTCCAGATTCCAAAAACAGGAATCAAGCCGAACGGATGATTAGTACTTCTCAGCTACACGTGTTACCACGCTTCGACCTAAAGCCTATCAACGTCATGGTCTCTGACGATCCTTCGGGGAAAATTCATCTTGGGAATGGCTTGGCGCTTAGATGCTTTCAGCGCTTATCCGTTCCATACTTAGCTACCCGGCCGTGCCCTTGGCAGGACAACCGGTGCACCAGAGGTATGTCGATTCCGGTCCTCTCGTACTAGGAACCGAACCCCTCAATTTTCCTACGCCCACAGAGGATAGAGGACCGAACTGTCTCGCGACGTTCTGAACCCAGCTCGCGTGCCGCTTTAACCGGCGAACAGCCGGACCCTTGGGACCTTCTCCAGCCCCAGGATGCGACGAGCCGACATCGAGGTGCCAAACTTCGCCGTCGATATGAACTCTTGGGCGAAATCAGCCTGTTATCCCTAAGGTACCTTTTATCCGTTGAGCGACGGCAATTCCACATTCAACCGCCGGATCACTTAGGCCTGCTTTCGCATCTGCTCGACTTGTAGGTCTCACAGTTAGGCGGGTTTATGCCTATGCACTCGACACACGGTTACAAACCGTGCTGAACCCACCTTCGCGCTCCTCCGTTACTCTTTAGGAGGATACCGCCCCAGTAAAACTGACCGGCTGACACTGTTCCCCGCCCGGATTCACGGGTCGAGGTTAGACTCTCCAATATTCAAGGGTGGTATCTCACTGGCGACTCCATGATGTCCTAAAACACCACTTCAAAGTCTCCCACTTATGCTGAGCATGAATATCGAAAAGCCAATGACAGCTTACAGTTAAGGTCTATAGGGTCTTTCCGTCCTTCTGCGGGTAGGCGGCATCTTCACCGCCACTACAATTTCACTGAGCACCTGGTTGAGACAGCGCCCAACTCGTTTCACGATTCGTGCAGGTCGGAACTTACCCGACAAGGAATTTCGCTACCTTAGGACCGTTATAGTTACGGCCGACATTCACGGGGACTTGGACTCGAAGCGTTGCCCGAAGGCTAACATCTCATCTTAATCTTTCCGCATTGGTCACGTGTCACATCCTATACTTGGCCTTGCGGCTTGGCAGAATGCTGTGTTTTTGCTAAACAGTCGGTTGGGCCATTTCACTGCGGCCTGGGAAAATACCCAGGCACCCCTTATCCCGAAGTTACGGGGCCAATTTGCCGAGTTCCTTAACCAGGGTTCACTCTTACGCCTTGGTATATTCTACCCACCCACCTGTGTCGGTTTACGGTACGGGTCGCTTAGCATACGCAGGACCTTTTCTTGGCACAACCTTTGGCAATGCGGATCAGCCGTAGCCTCACCTCGGAATCCAGTCACCTGGTTGCCTCCAGTCATGCGTCAGTCCTGTTTAAGGGTCGCAAGTGCAGGAATATTAACCTGCTGTCCATCGCCTACGCCTATCGGCCTCGGCTTAGGTCCCGACTAACCCCGGGACGAAAAACGTAGCCCGGGAAACCTTGGGTTTACGGCGGACGGGGATTTCACCCGTCTTATCGTTACTCATGTCTGCATTCTCTCTTCCAAGCGCTCCACGGTCAGTCGCCATCGCGCTTCAACGTGCTTGGAATGCTCCTCTACCACGCCGCCGTTCCGAAGAACGACGACATCCAGAGCTTCGGTATTATGCTTATCGCCAATCATTTTCGGCGCAAGGTCTCTCGATGAGTAAGCTATTACGCATTTTTTAAATGGTGGCTGCTTCTAAGCCAACATCCTCACTGTCTGTGAAACCTCACTTCCTTTCCACTTAGCATAATTTAGGCACCTTAGCTGCTGATCTGGGCTGTTTCCCTTTTGACGATGAAGCTTATCCCCCACCGTCTCACTGCCGCGCTCTACCCCGTGGTATTCGGAGTTTGATAGGGGTTGGTAGGCGGGTGTGCCCCCTAGCCCTTTCAGTGCTCTACCCCCACGGGTCAACACGCAACGCTGCACCTCAATGCATTTCGAGGAGAACCAGCTATCACGGGGTTTGATTAGCCTTTCACTCCGACCCTCAGCTCATCCGAGAATTTTTCAACATTCACCGGTTCGGTCCTCCACTCAGTATCACCTGAGCTTCAACCTGGCCAAGGGTAGGTCACCTCCGCTTCGGGTCCAGCACGTGCAACTAATTTCGCCCTGTTCGGACTCGCTTTCGCTTCGCCTGCGTCCCACAAGGACTTAGGCTCGCCACACATACTGACTCGCAGACTCATTAAGCAAAAGGCACGCCATCACAGGACAAGCCTGCTCTGACACCTTGTAGGCACACGGTTTCAGGTTCTATTTCACTCCGCTCGCAGCGGTTCTTTTCACCTTTCCTTCACAGTACTGGTTCACTATCGGTCGCTAACTAGTATTTAGCCTTACGCAGTGGTCTGCGCAGATTCATACACCGTTTCACGTGTGGTGTATTACTCAGGGACACCCTAGGGC
>JAWVYP010000057.1:0-12508 GCA_033722655.1 Akkermansiaceae bacterium
CAATCAGGGTGTAGCCGCAAAGGAAACGGCAATCGGGACGGCAATCGGGACGTCTCATGGTCGGGTTGCGGCGTGAAGTTCAATCCGGCTGCGGCGACTGGCCGGAGCTGCGGCGGGATATTCGAGTCGCAGGCTCAGGCGGATCAGGGGCCTATCCCCATCGGTGATTTCCTCCAGCGTTTCCGCCACTGCCAGATAAGACACCTTCTGCCCGCGATGGAAATCCACTCCACGCGTGTAGGGCTCCTCCCCGATTCGACCCAAGCAGTCGCCGCAAGCTGCATGCGCCCATACCGCAGCATCGGAGGCGGGCGCAGTCGCCGGATCCATCCACTGCAGGGCATGTCTGCGAATGGAGCGTTGCGCCTCCGCCTCCATCCTCGCGTCCTGCGCACTGGAAGCGCCATGACCAAGCACCATCGCGACAACCGGCAGCACGAGGGCAATGAGCCCGCAGGCCAGGACACACTCCATCAGGGTCACCCCTGGAGAGCCGGGACCGCAACGGCAATCACGCTTCGACTGGAAGGCAGAGACGCGCATGTGCGACCATGCTGCACATTCAATGCCATTTCATGAACTAATATATTATAATTATATTAATTATTTTCTGCAGGAGGACCCAGGATCCCTTGGATGATTCCGGCTCCCTCCTCGATCACATCCACCCCACCTTCAATCACCTCCGCGCCTCCATCGAGCAGCCTGAAGCCCTCCCGGATGGCCCGTTGGCTCGACTGGTCGACAACATCCTTACCGATCAGCATGGACTCCAGGGTGGCCTCGGGAAGCGCTTGTAGCAGGCGACGACCTGCAGCCGCCACCAGTCGTTCGGTCAGGTCGTGCCTGGGCTGGGACAGGGTTCCGGTCACCCGGATGGGTGTCCAGCGCAGGCCGCCGCGCTCGCCGGGCAGAAAGACATGCTCCTCCGCCCCCGGAATGGAGGCCAGCGTTCCGGGAGCCAGGCCGAGCCGGAAGTTGCCATTGATTCGCTCGCCGATCACGGTCAAATCCCCTTCCAGCTGCAGCAGGCCCTCGCTGGCAACCACCAAGTTGTAGACCCCCCACTGGCCCTCCCGCCACCTCCAGTCGGTGCGGGCCTCGCTCAGGGTCAGGACTCGGAATCGCGAGGTGTCAAGATAGGCACCGAGCACGTCGAGAATGGGCAATGAAGTCAGCATGCCATTGCGCAGCTCCAGGGTCCCGGAGGCGCGGGGATTTCCATCCAGCCAGGACATCCGGAAATCCGTGGAAAGCTGGCCGCGCACGCGTCTGGACCAATCATCACTGAGCAATTCCTCGCATTCCACCCCCTCGACCAAACCCTCGATGCTGCGCACGTCGTGATCGGGATCCCACTCCCCGGCCATCTCGATGTGACCATTCCGCCAGGCCTTGGCCTGGGCCTCAGTGACAAAGACGGCACCATCCTGGTATTTGAGCTTCGCCCGCTCGAGCCGGATCTCGGGAGCAAGTTCATGGGGCAAGTTCAGGGTCCCACCCAAGAGCTCCAACTCATGGGTCTGGCCTCCGGCTCCCGGCTGGGCCTCCAGGCGCACCTCCTTGAGCGACAAGCCGCCATCTTCAGTCATGACCGCCAGGTCAAAGCGGTCGACTTTGATGGCTTCGAGCTCCACCTGATCGGGCAACCAGCTCTTCTGGGGCTTGGCCGCTGCGGGTTTGGCAGCGGCAGACGCTTGGGGCCTGGGCCTCGACTCCTGTGGCCGGGGTCGCGCATCCACCTCGACTTTCACCTCCCGGATGCGCAGGCCCTTCACCTGCCAGAAACCGTCCCAGAATTTCCTCAGGCCGATTTGGGTCCGGATCCCCTGCATGTCGAGCGAGCGGATCGACCCTTCGCCCTCGGCATGGAAGCCCTCGGTCTTGACGGCCAGGCCATCCCACTTGAACGCTTCGAATTCCCCCTCGACGCCAATCGATTTACTGACCTCGGCCGAGACGAATTCGCGGAACTTCTCACTGTGCAGGTAGCGCCGAACCATCAGGTGGCCAATGCCCACCCCAATCATCAACAGCAGGATCAGCGCCACCAAGGCAATCAGCCATTTGCTGCTGCGCTCCTTGCCGCCGGCCTTTTTGCGCCTTCTGGATCTACGACTCATCCTCGCAAGCTTAACCCACCGGACATCCCACGCAAGCCTGCGCCACTGCCCCAGGAGTGACACCTCCCTACATTTTCCATGCCGCATTCCAATTGCATCCTGGCCGGGTGGCAGGCAGGGTGCAGCCACGTGAGCGAAAGCGATGAAATTGAGGTCGAAGTCGTGGAGGTCGGAGAGAGTCGGCCGATCCAACGCAAACCCGAACCAAGGACGGGGGATCGCCGAGGCGAAAGCCCCTTCACCGACCGCATGCCACGCGTCCGCCAAATCCGCATTCCTGGCTACCTCTGGCCGCTGGCCATCATCCTGGGCCTTCTGATCTTTTTCATCGCTCTGGTCTTCGCCATTCTGATTCTCATCCCCTTCCTGGTTCTGCGCGCCATCCTGCGCCTGTTCCGGGTTTGAAGCGCGCCCGGAGCTTCCCCCAGCATTGACACGGGGTGCCGATGCCAGCCACCGTCTGGCCATGTCACGTTTTTCCGACCAAGTTGCCGTTGTTACCGGAGCTGGCCGAGGCATCGGCCAAGCCATCGCCACCGCCCTTGCCGCCGAAGGCGCCAAGGTAGCCGTCGTCAGCCGCTCTCAATCCAGCTGCGGCCGTGCCGCCGAGGAAATCAATGCCAAGTATCCCGACAGCGCCAAGGCCTATGCCGTCGATGTCGCCGATCACGCCGCGGTGCAGGAACTTGCCAAAACGGTCACCGAGGAACTTGGGACCGTCAGCATCCTCGTCAACAATGCCGGGGTCACCCGCGACACCCTGCTCATGCGCATGAAGGAGGAAGACTGGGACACCGTCCTCGACACCAATCTCAAGGGTGCGTTCAACACCGTCAAAGGCTTCATGCGCCCCATGATGAAGGCCGACAACGCGCGCATCATCAACATCGCCTCGGTGATCGGCCTCATCGGCAATGCCGGCCAGGCCAACTACTCCGCCAGCAAGGCCGGACTCATCGGCTTTACCAAGTCGGTGGCGCGTGAGCTCGCCGGCCGCCAAGTGACCTGCAACGCCATCGCCCCCGGCTTCATCACCACCGACATGACCGACGAGCTTCCCGACTCGGTCAAGGAGGCGGTCATCGGCAACATTCCGCTCGCCAGCTTCGGCGAAACCGGCGACATCGCTTCGGCGGTCACCTTCCTTGCCAGCAAGGAAGCCCGCTACATCACCGGGCAGGTACTCGCCGTCGACGGCGGCATGACCATGTGATTCGCAGGATCGACCCAGCGCCTCTTTTTCGGCATGAAACTCATCATCATGCGCCATGGAACGGCAGAGGATTTCCACGCCGATGGCGATCGGTCCCGCGAACTCACCAGTAAGGGCTACGAACAATCCAGGCGCCAGGCGCGGCGTCTGGCGGGGCTCGGGCTGCTGCCCAGTCTGGTGCTCTCCAGCCCCCTGATGCGCTGCCGCCAGACCGCAGAGACCTTCTGTGCGGAGGCGGGAATCTCCGGCCCCATGATCCAAAGCTGGCTGGCCTGCGGCATGAGCCCGGAAACCGCCCTCGAGGAACTTGGCGCTTACAGCGAGTTCGAAACGCTCGCCGTGGTCGGCCACGAACCCGACCTCTCCTCGCTGGTGGCCTGGATCACCGGCAGCGAAGGCGGCTCGGTGCGGATGAAAAAAGCCACCATCGCCGTCGTCGCTCTCAGCCCGCCTTCGCGTCGGGGAACCCTCGAACTGCTATTGCCCGCCAAGCAGGGTTTGGGCAGCGATTGAAGACGCGCAGCAGGAGCTAGGGAAGCGCTGATGAAAGACGCGGGCTGACTGAAAACCTCACCGGCCAAGGCCGTGGCCCTCCACCAGCAGGCGAAAAATCAGCTGATGCGGATTCGACAAGCCCTCGACGAGAGGTCATGATGTCACCAAAGCTCCGTTGAAAATTTCAGCCCCGGGCCCGCCGCCATGTCCCACATCCTGATCGCCGACGACGACCAATTCCTCGCAGGCCTCTGCGCTCGTGCCTTCGAGCAGGCAGGTTATGAGACGACCGTAGCCCACGACGGGCCCGAGACTGTCGAACGACTCGTCGACCAAAAGCCCGATCTGGTGCTGCTGGATTTGCTGCTGCCCGGCATCGACGGCATCGGCATTCTCAAGTTCATCCGCTCGCGCTCGGAACTCGAGGGACTGCCGGTCTTTATCGTCTCCAACTCGACCTACTTTTCGGGCATCGTCCAGTCCGCCTGGAACGAGGGGGCTACCAATTTCATCCGCAAGGGCGAATTCAGCCCCAAGGGGCTTGTCGAAGAGATCCGCAAGTCAGTGCCGCCCAAGGAAGATCCAAGAGCAAGCCTGGCGGAACCCGAAGAAGGCAAGGATCCAGCCGAGAGCCCAAAAGCCGCAAAAAAGGCCAAGAGCAGCCGGAAGGATGGCGAAAAGACCGGCAAGACCGCCCTCATTGCCGATGACGACCGCACCATCCACAGTGTCCTGGTCTATTTCCTCGGCCGGGCCGGCTATCGCATCGAATCCGTCTTCAACGGGCTCCAGGCTTTGGAGGTGGCCCGGCAGGAAGCGCCCGACGTGCTCATCCTCGACGTCACCATGCCCATCAAAGGCGGCTTCGAGACCCTCATGGAGTGGAACCAGGACCCCGAGCTCAAGGAGATTCCCGTCATCATGCTCACCGCTTCCCAAGACGAGGAGAATGAAAGCCGGGCCAAGGGCGCGGGCGCCACCCACTACCTGACCAAGCCCTTCAGTCCCGAGAGCCTGGTCCGGTTGGCCGATGAGGTCACCTCGGGCGCCTGAGCCCGCCAACTCCGATCCCGACCAAAAGGAGATTGCCCCGACCGCCCAAGTCGGAGACAGTATTTGCCCTGCCATGAAAGTCATCGCCGTCGCCAACCAGAAGGGAGGAGTGGGAAAGACCACCACCGCACTCAACCTCTCCGCATCCCTGGCCCTGCGTGGCCAACGCGTGCTGATGGTCGACCTCGATCCCCAGGCCAACTGCACCAGTGGGCTGGGCATCGACCCCCCCGAAGGCAGCAGCATGTATCCGGTGCTGACCGGCGACACCACCGTCCACAAGCAGATCCTCGAGACCGGCCGCGAGAACCTCTGGCTGGTGCCCTCCGAGATGGATCTCGCCGGCGTGGAAATCGAACTCGCCCGCAGCGACGACCACCTCACCCGCCTGCGCAACATCCTCCAGTCGCTCAAGCCCAACGACCTCTTTGAATACTGCATCCTCGACACCCCGCCTTCGCTCGGCGTGCTGATGACCTCGGCCCTCGCTGCGGCTGACGAAATCCTGATTCCCCTGCAATGCGAGTGGTTCGGCCTCGAGGGCCTCGCCAAGATCGTCCACGTCATTGACCAGATCCGCGACTCGGGCGCCAACAGCCACATCAAGCTCGAGGGCATCGTCATGACCATGTACGACGGCCGCACCAACCTGTCGCGCCAGGTGGTCGAGGAAGTCGCCAAATACTTTCCCGAGCAGATGTACGAGACGCGCATCCCGCGCACCATCCGCATCGGCGAGGCTCCCAGCCACGGCCGCACCATCTTCGAGCACGATCCGTCCGGCATGGGCGCCGATACCTACGGCCGCCTCGGCGACGAATTTCTCGCCCGCCACCCCGCCCCCGATCCAAATGAAGTTGCCGAGGACATGGTGCAGCGGGAGTCCTCGGTGGGCTGAAGGGCCCGCCCGCCAATCAGAGTTCAACACGGGACCGAGGAGCCTATGAGTTCTGTGGAAGCGTTTGGCGCCTCCCATCCTGCCCGGTCCGGCTATTGTGGCTATTGGGGCTATTGGAATTCCAAATTGATGCCTCTCGGGCTCCAGGCCTTCGCAATCTCCTTTTCCATTTCATCCCAACTGCGGCCATCGAGCAGGAGTTCCAGGGCCTCGTCGCCGCGCTTGCCCTGCTTGAGACCCTTGAGGAAGGACTTGAGGCGCTTGGCCTCTTCATCGCCGTCCCAGTGGCAGAAGTAGTAGGTGATGAGCAGGCCGATCCCGTAGTTGAAATTCGCATTGCCGGTGAATGAGCCGTAATCCTGCAGCATGAAAGCACGCAGGTCGGGCACCTTGATCTCACGACCCAGGGCGCGCCCTCCCGTGTTGTCCTCGCCGCTTGCCGCCACATACTCCTCGATCGCCCGCTGATTGCCGCGCACGATGAACTTGCCGGAACGGTAGGGGGTCACCGCCACGTATTCCGCCAGCCCCTCCGTGAACCAGCCCATCGAACCCGGCGCGAAGTAGGCCATGTCGGTGAGTTGGTGGAGGATCTCGTGGGGCAGGGTCTTGTTGGTCTTGTCGTGGTCCACCCGGTAGCCGCCGGCCCCCTTTTCCACGCCGAGGCTGGTCAGTGGCACCATGATCACATCGTTGCGCGACATGTAGACGCCAGCCGATCCCTGCGGCCCGCCATTGCGGAAATAGCTCTCCTTGGTCTCGAAGAGCAGGATCTTGTGGCGCTTGTCGCGGTGGGCCTTGGCCATGGAGAGCGGCAACTCGCGCACGTATTCGTTGGTGGCCTCGAAGAGCACCGCGAAGCGCTTGACCACGCTCTTGCTGAGCTCGACATCGCAGATGAACTCGTAGCGTGGACTGTGATACACGAAGCGCTTGGCCTCCTCGTTCTCCTCCACGATCTCGATCTCCGGACTGACATTGCCCGAGATCAGCTTGGGCCAATCCCGGTCCCAGTTCTCGAACTCCAGCGCCGCCTCTTCTTCCTCCGCGCCCGCCGCGGCGCGGGCGGCACGCTGGGCCTTGACGTAGTCGACATCGCTCTCGCTCAGATGGGACAAGGGCACCTCATACTCCTTGCCATTGCTCTTCATTTTGAGGGTCACCTGGGTCTCACTGGCGCGGACGTAGGATGCCTCGATTTCGACCCCGTCATTGTTGGTCCAGATCCGGACCTCCCCGCCCAGAGCGGATGGAATCAGGCCTGTCAGCGACAGGCAGAGAGCCAGGATGGTGAGTGGACGGGGCATGAGCGTGACCATTTTAGCTTTCCGGTCACCCACGTCAATCATCCTCAAGGCATTCGCGCGCCTCCTCGACGTCCGCCTCGATCTGCGCTTTCAGCTCCCCGAGCGAGTCGAACTGTATTTCCGAGCGCAGGTGGAGCTCGAAGCGGACTTCGATTTCCTTGCCGTAGAGATCGCCCACAAAGTCGAGCAGATGGACTTCTAGCAACAGGTCCTCGCCATGCACCGTCGGCCGGGTGCCCAGATTGGCCACCCCCGGATGCCACTCGCCATTGCCCTCGATGTGAGCCTTGACCGTCCACACCCCGTGGGGCGGGCATTGCCGGCGGCCGACCACCAGGTTGGCCGTCGGAAAGCCGAGATCTCCACCGAGCTGGCGGCCCTTCACCACCTCGCCGCACATCGAATAGCAGCGGCCCAGCATCTTACTCGCCTCGCAGAGGTTGCCATCGTGGATGGTCTGGCGGATGCGCGTGCTGCTGATGCGATCCCCATCGAACATCACCGGCGCAACCGCCTCCAGTTGGAAGCCGTATTTGGAGGAGAGTTTGCGCAGCAAGTCCACGTCCCCCTTGCGCGCGTGGCCAAAGCGCCAGTCCTCGCCCACGGCCACCGTCTTCACCGGTGCCTCCATCAGCTTGGCGATGAAGTCATCCGCCTCCATTTCCGCCATTTCCAGATCGAAGTGCAGGGGCACCACCAGGTCCACCCCCAACGACTCCACAAACTTCACCTTGTGGTCGAGGGTGGCCAGCAGGGCGCGCGGAGCCTTGGCCGGTGCCATCACCTCGATGGGGTGTGGATCGAAGGTCAGCAGACCGGCCAATCCACCGTCCCGCTTGGCCGCTTCCATCGCCCGGGCAATCACGGCCTGATGCCCAATGTGCACCCCGTCAAACACCCCTAAGGCGAGGTGCAAGGACTCGTCCTGCGCGCGGAGTTCGTTGAGGTTGCGGCAAATTTGCACATCTGCTGATACCCTTGAGCCGGGAAGACTTCAAGCTCGACGCCATGTGAGGTGCGCCGCCTGCGTGCCACCTATGCACCTCAGAGTTACAGAGGCGCCCGGAGATCAATCCACTAACAGAATTTTTGAATCGTTGCCGCTCACTTGCAGATTAAGAGTTGCCAAATCCTTGCCGGCTCCATTGGATGACCGCGATGAGTTTCTGTTATAGCTTCAAGAAAAGCAGTTTATCCTTCGACAACTGGTTGGAAAAAATTGACGCCATCGTCAATCTGGATGGCAGTGGTGATTATCAGGAAACGGAGCTTTCCTACTCCGTTCGCATGAGAGACGAAGGTAATGAACCCTTCGCATCCAAGTACGTGGTCAAGGGATCCATTCGCGGTGTCGGTGTCCGGGAGGTGGATGACGAGATTGAAATCCTGATCAACAGCTTCGCCAGCCGCACGGATCAGTATCTGGCCGCCCGTCTCGCATGGGAGGCCATGGCCATGGGTGCCACCGTCGACAAGGAGGGGCACGGACCCATTGATTACGAGGATTTGAACGCCGAGGAGCTGGAGAAGGCTCACGAAGAATGGTTCAAGCTCAGCAAGCATTCCGCCAACCGGGGTTCAGGCAGCATCAGCCTCCCGGTATACGGATTTTTATCCCTCTCCATGACAGCCGATGACGTTCAGGAATCCGAGCAGGATCTGGAGCAGAAACTCATCGATCAAATGACCCCTTACGGGGATGCCTATCTGAGCAATCGCATGAGTCTCGCAGTTGGCGATTCGCCCGAGGGTTTGATCGCCTCAGTGGTGCTTCCGGACACGCCCTGCCTGGTCATCAAAGACACACAAGCCTTGATGATCGATGAGAGTCTGGTGCCGATCCATTCCTTTCTGGAGACCGCCGGCGACCAAGCACGCGACGGCCAGGATAGTTGGCTGCTGCCAGCAATTAATAGCATGACCCAGCAACAGCAGGATGCCATTGCCGCCATGAACATGGATTCCGAAACCAGTTCAGCCGGTGGCGATTCCTCCCACTCCCCGGACGGCGAAGCCACGGAGGAAGAATGGGAGCAATTGGCGGAGGCGCCAGCTGTTGCCTTCCTGGTCATCGCAGCCGCCGACGGCAAGATTGATAAAAAAGAGATCGAGGAATTCGGAGAAGTTCTGGGTGGACTGGCCTCTCAGGGCGATATTCCGAGTGTTTCTCGTTTGATGAATTTGGCCGCAGCAAGCTTCCAAACCATCATCCCCGAACTCACGAGCGGCAATTTCGACCCAGTGGAAAAGCTGCTCAAGTTCAGAGTGATCGTCGATTCCAAGTTTCCAGAGGAAGACGCGGCCAGGCTCAAAGCCTCCGTTCTCTTCATCGCCCAGAAAGTTGCCGAGTCCTCGGGCGGGTTCATGGGCCTGGGTTCCAAGATCAGCAAAAAGGAGAAAAAAGCCCTCGCGCTTGTGGCCTACGCGCTCGGCTTCGGGGATGACTGAATACATAGGGGGACAGACAAGAATGGCACGTGATTAAGCACATTTACTTTGAAAATGAACCACTTACAAAAACGCGTAGTTTCCGATGCCGATACGCTCAGACACTTTGGATTAAGCATTTTTTCGTTATGGCTGAGCGCCGCGAAACCTTGATTTTTCAAGGATTCCAGACGCGTAAAGCGTCTTAATCACGTGCCATTCGGGACAGACAAATAGCAGTGCATCGGGGGACAGACAAATAGCGGAGAGTCGTAACCGACTGATTGTCAGTGGTTAGGTTTCTGTAAGTGGCGAGCACACTTCAGTCTCTGTGGTCCTGCCAGGTAAGTTGCCCTAGCGCCCCAATATCTAGCCCTGACTCACCGGGCTATCAAACTGCGTAACAGTGTATTACGGACCGACTCGGCAGATCGGCTTTTCATGACTCTCTCGTCTCACTGCGTTCGACGAACCGGATTCGCCTACGGCGATGGTTTCCGGCGGTCATAGACCGCCGCTACATCGCACAAGCTGTGGTCGGCGGGATGAGGTTGTTTGGGTAAACTCAGCGTGTCTGTCGCAGGAAACCAGGAACCAGGAACTAAGGACACTTCGCGTTAGCGAAGCAAATTCCACGCCGTCACCAGCGCCTTGAGGCCAGCCATCTCAATCGATGGATCCACCCCGGCACCCCACAGCAGGCGACCATCCTCGTGCTGAACCTGGACGTAGGCGGCGGCGTTGGAGTCCGAACCACCTCGCACGGCGTGCGAGCGGTAGTCGACCACCTTGAAGTCTTTCATGCCTTGATTCTCCAAGGCGTGGACGAAGGCGTTGATGGGCCCATTGCCCGTGCCCTCAACCTTCTTCTCCTCGCCATCGATCTGAACCACGGCCTGGCAGATCACCTGGCCGCGTTCTCCATCGTGCGGGTGGAGCAGTTCGTAGTCGATCACATCCATGGGAGCGGACACGTTGACAAACTCCTGGAAGAACGCATCGCGGATCTCGTCGGCGGTCAACTCGCGGCCTTGGGCGTCGGCCATGTCGTAGATGCGTTTGCCGACTTGCGGGTGCATGGTCTTGGGCAGGTCGTAGCCGTGCTCGCGATCGAGCACGTAGGCCACGCCACCTTTGCCGGACTGGGAGTTGATGCGAATGATCGCCTCGTAGCTGCGACCGATGTCCTGCGGGTCGATGGTCAGGTAGGGCACGCCCCATGGGTGGGAAGCATCGTCCTTCGCCTCCTTGGCACGCCGGTCGAGGCCCTTCTTGATGGCATCCTGGTGGGAGCCGGAGAAGGCTGTGAAGACCAGCTCACCGGCGTATGGCTGGCGTTCGGGGACCGTGAGGCGGGTCACCCGCTCATAGACCGCGCGCAGATCCTGCAGGTCGGAAAAGTCCAAGCCGGTTTCGATGCCATGGCTGTTCATGTTCAGCGCCACCGTCACGATGTCCAGATTGCCGGTGCGCTCACCGTTGCCAAAAAGCGTGCCCTCGACGCGGTCCGCCCCCGCCATCAGACCGAGTTCCGTGGCCGCGACTCCGGTGCCGCGGTCGTTGTGGGTGTGGAGCGAAATGATGGCCGATTCGCGGTTGTTGAGATTGCGACACATCCACTCGATCTGATCGGCGTGCACGTTGGGCGTCGCCCACTCGACGGTCGCCGGCAGGTTGAGGATGATTTTCTTTTGGGGCGTCGGCTCCCACACGTCCATGACGGCGTGGCAACACTCCAGGGCAAAATCCAATTCGGTGTCCGAGAAGCTCTCGGGCGAATACTGCAACACCACTTCGGTGTCCGGCAGGGTCGGCACCAACTCTTTCACGAGCTTCGCTCCTTCCACGGCAATGTCGCGAATCGACTCGCGGCTGGCGTCGCTGAAGGTCACCCGGCGCTGCAGCGGCGAGGTCGAATTGTAGATGTGGACGATGGCGCGCTTGCAGCCCTCAATCGCCTCGAAGGTGCGGCGGATGAGATGCTCGCGGGTCTGCACCAGCACCTGGATGGTGACGTCATCGGGGATGCGGTTCTCCTCCACCAGACGGCGCAGGAAGTGAAACTCGGTGTCCGCTGCCGAGGGGAAGCCCACCTCGATCTGCTTGAAGCCGACGCGCACCAGCAGGTCGAAGAACTCAAGTTTCTCCTCCACCGACATGGGTTGTGGCAGGGCCTGATTGCCATCGCGCAGGTCGACCGAGCACCATTCGGGGGCACGGTCGATCACCTGGTCCGGCCATTGGCGGTCGGGCAGGTCGACCGCCGGAAAGGGACGGTATTTGCTGAGGGAGTTCGGTTTCATGAGTGGGTCAGTGCAATTCGGAGGAAGAGGAATAAAAAAGCCCGCCAACCTGGGGAGGTGGGGCGGGCTGCGTGAAGGATTGAAAACAAAACCATCAACGGCCCGCCTGGCCAAGTAGCAGGAGGCTGAGCAGCAAGAGGTTGAGGCGAATGTTCACGCGGCGAGACTGCACACCCATGCCCACCACGTCAACCGGATTGAAACTATCCCAATTTCGGACCCAGTTGCACTTTCACTCTGTAGACAGGTCCAGACGGAGATTGCGGTATGATCTGAAAGTCACATACTCACCCGCTTCAAGCCCCCATGAAATTCAACCGATTCCCTGTCACCCTCCTGATTGGCGCCTCCATGGCGCTGCTGAGCACTCCGGCCGATGCCAAGCGCATCAAGAACATGCCCAACCCGGACTTCACCAAGGGTGAAAAAATCCCGGAAGGAGCCGTCCACGATTGGACCCTGGGCGCCACCGGTGCCCGCGGCTGGATGTACACCGACAAGATGAGCACCGGCAAAGCGCGCCAGATCTTCATCACCGAAGTTGCCAAAGGTTCGCCCGCGGATGGCACGCTCAAGAAGGGCGACGTCATTCTGGGCATCGGCACCAAACCCTTCGATTCAGACGCACGCATCACTTTCGGCAAAGCCCTGACCGCCGCCGAATCGGATGCCGGCGCCGGCAAACTGCA
>JAWVYP010000058.1:0-12448 GCA_033722655.1 Akkermansiaceae bacterium
TAAACCCCGCTTCCGGCCCTCGCTGCGGCCGCCCCACCGGCTGGCGCTGGTGGCGCGGCCCCGTACGTCCACCCCACCACCGGGGGCGACGACTCCGAGAGCTCCGAGCCCAAGAAAGCCAAAGGCAAGGTCGTCGACGCCGAAGTCGTCGATGACAAGTAAGCCGGCGAGCATTCCACACAACCCTTTCCACGCTGCCGCTCCTGGCGGCGTGGCCCTTCAATAACCAACCCCAACAAACCAACAGAATACCATGGCTAACATCCAACCCCTCGGACAACGCGTCCTCGTCAAGCGACTCGAAGCCGAAGCCGTCAGTGCTGGCGGCATCGTTCTTCCCGAAACCGCAAAGGAAAAACCCCAGGAAGCCGAAGTCGTCAGCCTCGGCACCGGCGGCAAGGACGAGAACGGCAAGGACATCGAATTCGCAGTCAAGAAAGGCGACAAGGTGCTCATCTCCAAATACGGCGGCACCGAAGTCAAAGTCGACGGCGAAGAACTCCTCATCCTCAACGAATCCGACATCCTCGGCATTGTCAGCTAACGCTGACAGTCATGAGTCATGAGTTGATGGGTCATGGGTAAGAATCTCCGAGCGAGAGCAGCCATGACTCAAGACACCTGACCCATGACAGCCCGTACGTCACCGACTCTCAAGTCACCGACTCTCAAGTCACCGACTCTCAAGTCACCGACAAACACAAATTTATAACCAACTCACAAACTAGAATATATTATGGCCAAACAACTGAAATTCGACGAATCCGCCCGGCAGGCCCTCCTGCGCGGCGTGGAAAAAATTGCCCGTGCCGTCAAGGCCACCCTCGGCCCCGCCGGCCGCAACGTGATCCTCGACAAGAAATTCGGCTCCCCGACCATCACCAAGGACGGTGTCTCGGTCGCCAAGGAAGTCGAGCTCGAGGACCCCTACGAAAACATGGGTGCCCAACTGATCCGCGAGGTCTCCTCCAAGACCTCCGACATCGCCGGTGACGGCACCACCACCGCCACCGTGCTTGCTGAGGCCGTCTACAAGGAAGGCCTGCGCAACGTCACCGCCGGTGCCAACCCGATCTCGCTCCAGCGCGGCATCATGAAGGCCACCGACGCCATCGTCGCCGAGCTCAAGAAGATCTCCAAGGACGTTTCGGACGCCAAGGAAATCGCCCAGGTTGCCTCCATCTCCGCCAACTCCGACAAGGAAATCGGTGACATCATCGCCGAGGCCATGGACAAGGTCGGCAAGGACGGCACCATCACCGTGGAAGAAGCCAAGGGCATCGAAACCACCCTCGACGTCGTCGAGGGCATGCAGTTCGACAAGGGTTACCTCAGCCCCTACTTCACCACCAACCCGGACACCATGGAGGCCAACCTCGAGGACGCCTACATCCTCATCCACGAGAAGAAGATCAGCTCGCTCAAGGACATGCTTCCGCTGCTTGAGAAGGTGGCCAAGACCAGCCGTCCGCTGCTGGTGATCGCCGAGGACGTCGAAGGCGAAGCCCTCGCCACCCTCGTGGTCAACAAGCTGCGCGGCATCCTCAACATCGCTGCCGTCAAGGCTCCCGGCTTCGGCGACCGCCGCAAGGCCATGCTCGAAGACATCGCCGTCCTCACCGGTGGCCGTGTGATCACCGAGGACCTCGGCATCAAGCTCGAGAGCGTTGAACTCGCCGACCTGGGTGAAGCCAAGCGCATCACCATCTCCAAGGAAGAAACCGTCATCGTCGAAGGCGGTGGCAGCTCGGACGCCATCACCGGTCGCGTCAACCTGATCCGCAAGCAGATCGAGGAAACCACCAGCGACTACGACCGCGAGAAGCTCCAGGAGCGCCTCGCCAAGCTCGCCGGAGGTGTGGCCGTCATCAACGTCGGTGCCGCCACCGAAACCGAGATGAAGGAGAAGAAGGCCCGCGTCGAGGACGCCCTGCACGCCACCCGCGCTGCCGTGGAAGAAGGCATCGTCCCCGGCGGTGGCACCGCCCTCATCCGCGCCCACGGCGCCATCGGTGACCTCAAGCTGACTGGCGATGAAGCCACCGGTGCCGAGATCGTGGCCCGCGCCATTGAAGCCCCGCTTCGCCAACTCATCAGCAACGCCGGCCGCGAAGCCGCGCTGATTGTCGAGAAGGTCAAGAACGGCAAGGGCAACGAGGGCTACAACGTGGCCACCGACAAGTTCGAGGATCTCATCAAGTCCGGTGTGGTCGACCCGACCAAGGTGACCCGTTCCGCATTGCAGAACGCCGCCTCCATCTCCGGTCTGCTCCTCACCACCGAATGCCTCATCACCGACATTCCGGAAGAAGAGCCCGCTGGCGCCGGTGGTCACGACCACGGTGGAATGGGCGGAATGGGCGGCATGATGTAATCAGCCGGTCAGGGGAGAACCCACCCTTTACGGCTGGACTTCCCTCTCAAGACCCAATCAATCCAGGCCGGGCATCCCTCACGGGGTGCCCGGCTTTTTTGGGGTCTCTTTGAAATCCTTTGAGTGTCAGTGCGGATTGGCATTTTTGAAAAATTTGGCCCCTTGAAGGGTAGACCGGCACCACGAAGTCCGTAGGATTGGAGCCATGTTGCGTGCTTTCCTTCTTCTCTCCTTCTCGAGTCTGGTCCCCATCGCTCACTCCGCCGAGCCGGTGGCATGGTGGGGTTTCAATGAAACCCAGGACGGCAAGGCCCTCGATTCCGTCGGCAAGGTCATGGACACCATCGAGGGCAATTACACCCCGGTGGACGGCCTCCATGGCGGTGCCATCCGCTTCGACTCCTTCACCACCGAGATTACCCGCCCCGCCGAGCAGGTGCCCGAGCTCTCCGGTGGTTTTGCCGTCGAAAGCCAGGTTGCCTTTGCCGCCTACCCTTGGAACTGGTGCGCGCTCATCACCCAGCGCATCGACCGCGAGTCCGGCTTCAGCGTGGACATCGGCACCAACGGAGAGCTGCGCCTGCAGGTGATGATCGGCGACAGCTGGAAGATCTGCACCACTCCGCCCGAAACCATTCCCCTCTGGCAGTGGAAGCACCTCGCCGCCAGCTGCGATCCTGAATCCGGCATCGAGCTATTCGTCGATGGCAAGTCGGTGGCCAAGCTCGAGTTTGAGGGCCAGCCGGTCTTTGCCCCCGAGATGAATCTCAAGATCGGCACCAACCACGTGCTCGAAAAGCCCGCCCACATCCACCGCGACTACGGCACCCTGTGGACCTTCTTCTGTCTCGACGGCATCATCGACGAACTCAAGCTCTACAACGAGCCACTGAGCGCCAAACAGGTCGCATCGTTGTACACTCCCATCGAGAGCAAACCGGATCTGCCTCCCCGCCGCCTGCCCTCCGGGCCCGAAAGCGCCGACTCCTTCGGAGCCTTCTACGAGCACCTCAAGTACTACCCCGAATGGGACTCCCTGTGGCGCGTCGGCGACCACCCGGATGTGGTGGTGACCTTCGACGAATCCCCCGCCCGCGTCGTCTTTTGGCGCGGCACCCGCTACTCGCCGGCCTGGGTCAGCGGCAACGACCTGTGGATGGCCGACCAAAGCGTGGAAGCCTGGAACAACACCGGCGGTTGCTACGAGCACATGCAGGACCGCCGCTGCCGCTATTCGCACGTGCGCATCATCGAATCCAATGATGCCCGAGTCGTGGTCCACTGGCGCTACGCCCCGACCAGCGCCCATGACGAACTCTGGCGCGAGGACCCCAAGACCGGCCGCGCCTGCTGGGTCGACGAGTATTACACCATCTACCCGGACGCCGCCGGCGTGCGCCACGTCTCCTGGGACGAGGGCAGCCTCGGCCAGCCGCAGCAGTTCCAAGAGTCTCTTCCCCTCACCCACCCCGGCCAGTATCCCCACGAGGTCGTCGAGGAAGACTGGGTCCACATCGCCAACTATGAGGGTGAAGTCGGTCACCTCAGTTTCGTGGAGAAGCCCAGCAAGAAGACCAAGGAGGGCGTGCCCACCAAACCCACCATCCAGCGCTACAACTTCAAGTCCGAGCAGAAGCCCTTCATCTGCTTCGAGCCCGGCAACGACATGAAGTACCTCCGCGACCGCCACATCCGCACCATCCAGAACCCCGGTTCCTGCAACCACTGGCCGGTCGGTCAGGCCGCCTGCGACGGCCGCACCTCACAGGCCGTCGACCGCCCCACCCACTTCTGTGGCTTCCCCATCTCCGCTCCCGTCAAGCACCTCAAGGATGGGCGCGAAAGCTGGCAGGGCCTCTACGGCATGACCGAGGAAGACGACATGATGCACCTCGTGCGCCTCGGCCGCAGCTGGACCATGCCCGCCCCCATCACCACCACGGGTTGCCTGATCTCTCCCAGTTACAAGGCTTCCGAACGCGCCTACACCATGAAGCTTGCTCCGGTCGCTGGCCCCACCACCATCACCCTCAAGGGCAGCCGCTTGAATCCCATCATCAATCCGGCTTTCGTGCTTGAGAATTGGGGAGACGCTGGAATCCAGATCAAGGTCGATGGTGAAGTCCTCGAGGAAGGCCCCGACCTCCGCATTGGCCAACGCAAGCGCCTCGGCGGCACCGACTGCATCCTGTGGCTGAAGATGGACCAGGAGGACACGGTCAAAATCGAGGTGATTCGCGAGACACCCTGATAACATCCGGGCTGCGTGGCTGTGCTTTTTCAACAGATATTCAGCCCGCCGGCCATTCCTCTCCACGCTCTGTCGCCAGTGGAAACATTGGCGCGGCACCATGCTTCTGATCACTTTCGTCGAGCGCAAACAGTTCGTCGGCAAGACCGAACGAATCCTTGTTTCTGTCAAGATTCTGGATCGCTAGCCCGGATATTTCATGATTCTCGTGGGCGAGGCGCAGGAATTCCCGATGTTGCCAAGGCCGACGCTGAAAACGCAGTCAGGGCTGAGTTGACACTCTGTCCAACTGCGTTTGCAAGGAGAACGCAGGCAAGATCGGGAAGGACAAGCCGTAGACCGAGGTTTCATGAAATATGCGGGCTAGCAGCCCAGGTTCCGGCACTTTTTCTCGAAGCTGGATGGAGGGGGGGGGCGCCGCTCTCCCATGAAGGCCCGCCACCCTCTCATGAAGGCCCGCCGCCCTCCCATGAACCCTCACACCTCGCGGGCACCTTTTTTGAAGGGCGATAAAAAATCCCTCAAACCCTCCCAATCACCCTGATGAAACAGGGATTCCTTGGGAATCCAGATCACATCATTCGCTTTGGACATGATGCGCAAAGCATTGGGCTCTTCCACAAAACGGTCCACCTCGCTCCACTCCGGCGTGGCAAGCTCCTGCCCATCCACAATGATGCGGATTCCCTCAGGCGAAATTTTGTAATCGGTGGCAGTACCCTCCGAAATCTGCATGTCGGATGTCGACTCGACGTTCTTTTTGATGATCCACCATTGCACCCAGATGAGCCAAAGAAACCTGAGCCCGACCAGCACCCCGATCACGGCCTGCAACCAACCCAAAAAGCGATGGGCTTCCTGTCCGCTGATCATCCTCCAGGCAATCAGGGAACCACCGATCACCCACCAACCGAAAAACAAGGTTCCCAGCAATCTTCCATACCAAGGGAAGTGAAGCCGTTGGTCCAGTGCCACCAATTGCAGCACGTCTTCCTTGTAGAGTCTGACGCTGACATCAAACACCTGCTCCTTATCGCTCTCTTTCCATCGTTCCACCGCCTCCTCAAAGCGCCTATGGCGCGCCTTTCGGTTGGAGCGCAGCACCAAGCGCCGGATCATGACCGGCAGGATCGCCAAAAAAATCATCCCGCCCAGAAACACCACAACAAAGAGGACGGTGATGACGATATCTTTCATGCTTCGCTCAAAGACGCTTGCTCGCACTCTCCCTGCTTGAACGCCTGCCCCACAAGCAAAATACGACACCCCCGGGTCATGCAGCCACTTCACTCTTGCAAGTTTCCCCACCCTTCGCGATGGCTGCTGTGCGTTGAAATCCACCGACATCACTGCCCGATCCCTCCACGATCTCAGTTTTGCTGAGATGGAGGAAGTGTTGCGCGCGGGCGGCATCAACCCCAACCACGCCAAGGCGCTGTGGCGGGCTCTTCATCGCGAGGCGCTGATCGATCTCAGCGAGGCCGACTTCCTGCCGCCACTGCGCAAGTGGGTTGAAGCCGAGGTGGGTGAAGGCAAACGCTTCTTTCTGGATGTGCCCGAACTCGCCGAGGAAATCCCCAGCAGCGACGGGCTCACCCGCAAGTTCCTGCTGCGCCTGCGCGATGGCCAGACCATCGAAACCGTGCTGATGGGCTACGATGGCCGCCACACGGTTTGCGTGAGCTCGCAGGTCGGCTGTGCGATGGGCTGCGTTTTTTGCGCCACCGGCCAGATGGGCTTCACCCGTCACCTGCGCCCCGGCGAGATCATCGGCCAGGTCCTGCACGCTCGCCGCGCCCTGCGCGCTGAGAACCCGGACAAGCACCTGCGCAACCTGGTGATGATGGGCATGGGCGAGCCACTCCACAACATCGACTCGGTCAAGCGAGCACTCGACACCATCTCGGATGTGCGCGGCATCGGCATCGGTCCCTCCAAGATTGCGGTGAGCACGGTCGGCGTCATTCCCGGCATCCAGCGCATGGCCGAAGAGGCATGGCCCTACCGCCTGGCGGTCAGCCTGCACGGCTCCAAGGAGGAGGAGCGCGCCGCCTTGGTTCCCGTCAGCAAACGTTGGGACCTGGACTCGCTGATCGCCGCCTGCCGCGACTACGGCCGCAAAAGCGGCAAACGCATCTTCTTTGAGTGGACCCTGATTGCCGATGAGAACGACTCCCCCGAAACCGCCCACCGCCTGGCCAAGCTGCTAGAGGGCATCGACGCCCACATCAACCTGATCCCGCTCAATCCCACGGGCGGCTACGGCGGTGACGCCAGTGGGCGTGGTCACGAATTCCAGCGCATCCTGCGCGACGCCGGCTTTCCCTGCACCTTCCGCCAAGGTCGTGGGATTGATGTAGCAGCGGGCTGCGGCATGCTTAAAGCCCGGGGGGAAGCCCCATAAGCCCGCGTCCACAGGCGAGCCACTGCGAGCCTGTCGAAAAACACCAGGCTGCGGCATGCTTAACGCTCGTGATGAATGTCCTTGAGGGCGAAAAAACTTTTCATTAGTTTTCTGAATAAGTGAGCGGATGAGCCGTCCAAAATAGCGACGATCCCATACGATCCTCATCCCAATCCACCCTCCAAAACCAAATCCTCCAAAACCAAATCCAATCATGAAAAAGTTCACCACTCTCGCACTCGCCGGCCTGTTCTCCCTTGGCACCATTGGCTGCCAGGACATGGGCCCCAACACCAAGCGTGGCGCCGGTGTCGGTGCCGCTAGCGGCGCCGTCCTCGGCGGCATCATCGGTCACCAATCCGGCCGCGCCCTCGAAGGTGCTGCCGTCGGTGCCGCAGCCGGTGCCGCCGCAGGTGGCGCCTACGGCAACCAGCAGGACAAACAGCAAGGTTACTGATTTCTTTTCATTCCTTCCCAAGGGAGCTTCCGCTATCAGCGGAAGCTCCCTTCTTTTTTGGAATGAGAAGTGATTCCAAAAAAATCCGATTGATCCCTTGATGCCAATTCGTGCCGTCCTAAAGTGATTGTGAAATCCCATAAAAAACATCATGAAAAAACTAGCAACACTACTTACCGGCCTCACTCTCGCCTTCGGCTTTAGCAGCTGCCGAAACATGAGCGCAGAATCCCAAACCGGCGCGTTGATCGGCGCAGGGACAGGTGCCGTCATCGGCCATCAATCCGACCACGCAGCTGAGGGCGCCGCAATCGGGGCTGCCGCCGGTGCTCTCGCAGGCGATGCCTACAGCAAGAGTAAAGACGACCATCATCACGACCACCACTGAATGAACTGGTCACAGATTTCATCAAAGCGGATCCTTGCCCAAGGATCCGCTTTTTTTGGAATTAGCTTGGCCCCCAGACCTCTGATCCACATAGCCTTTCTCATCCATGCGTCACTCATTCCTGCTCCTCTACGCGCTCCTGATCTCCGTCCTGCCCCTGCAGGCGCAACCCGGTGATGATGGCGAAATTCGCAGCGGGAGAAGCTTTCTCAGCGACCACGTAAGCATCAGCCCCGGCGGCACCTTCACGGTCGCCCTGCACCTGGAACACCCGGAGAACTGGCACAGCTACTACCGCAACTCGGGCGGCCTCGAGCTGCCACCCGAAATTGAGTGGAATCTCCCCGAGGGCTTCGAGGCCGGGCCCATCCAGTGGCCCGTGCCCAAAGTCAAGGATGGCGAATACGGAGTCAGCTTCATCTATCCCAAGAGCCTGACCCTGCTCATCGACATCCGCGTGCCGGAAGGGATCGAGACCGGCAGCACGGCCGTGATTGCAGCCAAGGCCAAGTGGCAGATCTGCGAGGCTACCTGCCTGGACGAGAGGGAGGAATTCGAACTGAACTTGCCGGTCACCGAAACCGCCACGCTAAATGCGGACAGGCTGGAGTTTTTCAGGGAGGCCAGGTCCCAAATCCCTGTGGAAATCGAGGACGCCAGCTTCGTTGCCGAGGAGGAAGCGGATGACATTTGCATCACGGTCAAGGGCGTGGACTTCGAAAGCCTTCCCACCGATTTCATTCCGAACCAGCCCTACCTCCAAGCCGCGAGCATCAATGGCAGCATGGAAATGCTTGAGGATGGCCTGCAGATCCGGCTGCAGCGCAAAACCGAGACCGCTTTTGGTGATGAGATCAAGCAGGGAGACCAGGTGTCCGGAATCATCGTCGGCAGCGAAAGGTCCATACTCATGCCGGTCTCGCCGATCACCGAGAATGAAGCCATTCCGCCCGCAGGGGAACCCGTCAGTCTCATGGCCCTGCTGTCCATCCTCGGCGGCATGTTTGTGGGTGGTCTCATCCTCAATCTCATGCCCTGCGTATTTCCGGTGATCGGCCTCAAGATCATGGGCTTTGTCCAGCAGGCCGGCGAGGACCGCAAGAAGATCATCCTCCACGGCATCACCTTCACCCTCGGCGTGCTGGCCTCCTTTGCCGTGCTCAGCGGCATCCTCTTTGCCGCCCGCGCCGCGGCCGGTGATGCGGTCGGCTGGGGCTACCAACTGCAGAATCCCTGGGTAGTTCTCTCGCTGATGCTGTTGATGTTCGTTCTCGCCCTCAACATGTATGGCGTGTTCGAGATCGGCACTTCGGCAACCTCCATCGGCGGCACGCTGCAATCCAAGCAGGGACTGGCTGGCTCCTTCTTTTCGGGCATTCTCGCCACCGTGGTGGCCACCCCATGCTCCGCCCCCTTCCTGGGAGCCGCCATCGGTGCCGCCGTGGCCCTGCCCGCCCTCCAGTTCTTCACGGCCTTCGGCACAATGGCCCTCGGCCTGTCGACCCCCTATCTGGTGCTCTCCCTCTTTCCCAAGCTCATCGACAAGCTGCCCCGCCCCGGCGTCTGGATGGAGAGCTTCAAGCAGGCCATGTCCTTCCTGCTGTTTGCGACTGCCGGCTATCTTCTCTGGGTCTATGCGGGACAAATTGACTTGGAAAATCTTTTGGGCGTAGTCTTCGGCATGAGCGCAATTGCCATCGCTGCCTGGATCCATGGCCGTTGGAATGTGCCCAGCCGCAGCAGGCAGACACGTGGCATCGCTCTTGCCTTGACGCTTCTTTTCGCCGGTGCCGGTATTGTCCTGGCCAAGCCACCCAAGCCCTCCGAGCTCGAGTGGAAAGCCTGGACTCCCGAAGTTCAGAAGCAGCTGCTGGAGGAAGGCAAGCCCGTCTACATCGACTTCACCGCGCAATGGTGCGTCACCTGTCAGGTCAACAAGAAGCGCGCCTACACCGACAAGGTCATCGCGAGGTTCAAGAAACTCGGCGTGGTCACCCTCAAGGCCGACAAAACCAAGCCCAACGAGGATATCGACAAGGTGCTGGAAAGCTACGGCCGCGCCGCCATCCCGGTCAACGTCCTGCTCATCCCCGGCGAAGCTCCCATCATCCTGCCCGAACTGTTGACCCCGAAGGATGTGTTGAAGGCGCTGGAGGCGATCGAGGATCAGTGAATGGGGCGATCTCCAGCACTTTCAGCGAGGTGATCCCTGGTTGCGATCACCCACGCGAAGGCGGTCACCTCGCTGCCTGACATGGTTTGGACCCTCGCCGGGCATCCTCCGGAAAGAAGGATCCGCTTGCCCAGCGAAACCGCGTGGGATGTGCGGGAAGTCGGCAGTCAGGACATAATGGTAGACGCCCTCGGGATATTCCGGCGTCACGGCGAAGCGCCCGTTGAGCCGGTCAAGGTCGCCACTGCCAGCTTTGAACTCAAAGTCCGAAGTATAGCGACCGTCCGGCATTCCACCCGGCCCCTGCGGCGGCGCTGGCCGCTCCTCTGTCTTGAGCTGCCAGGATGACTTCAAAACGATCAACGGACTGTTGGCGTCCTCGGGATCCTGATGACCAAGAGGACCGTAGATGGGATACCCGTCGGCAGCGTAGCCCAGCAAGGTCGGCTTCTTGTCACTGATCAGGGGTGTGGGAATGCCATGGTAATGATAAGCGCCGGTGCGTTGAACGTGCGCGTTGGCATGATCGATTCCAAAGTCGATTGATCCACCGATGGCCTCGTGCACCCAATCCCCGGGTCGGCCTCCGCGACGGATCCCCTCCGGAGTCCAATTCATGCCGGTCGCCGGCTCGAAGGGCACTCCATTCAGTGCCACACCAAACAGGTAGCCGTTGTCGCGATGCACTTGATCGGCGGTCAAGACAGGCTCAGCAGGCGGGGCGGGATCGAGCGGAATGCGAAAGGTGTAGGATTGCTCGCTCACCACATTCGGATTGCCGCGGTTGGGAAATTGCCCCGTCTTGTGATCGGGTACACCATTGGCGGTAACGTAACGGTGTTTGTCGCGGATGACGAGACGAATTGTGCTCTTGGCATCCGTATTCTCACCTCGGGATCTGGGAAGCTGCCCCGTCACGTGACTATCGGCATCGCGCGGTGTGAGTCGTGCATCTACAGCCTCATGATCGTGTGCACCCGGGCCTTTTTCGTGAGCCTTCGACGGCTCTCCTAACAGGATCAATAGAGTGAAAATGCCGGCAGCATGGGCGCAGCCCCTTTGTGTGATTTGATATGGGTTCTTCTTATCGTGTTTCATAACGATTGAACCACAAGAGGCTTGAAAAGTTGCGCTTGAAGACTCGTTCAGCGCTATGGGTAAGACCGTTGCTTAATGAGCTGCGGGTAATTTTTAAGCGCAGAGGCGGAGAGGCGCAGAGAGGAACGCAGAGCTGAGGTTCTGCCAAGCGTGGAGAACGCACCCGGTCCGAGGGCGAACTCTGCCAGTCCTTAATCGCTCAAATGAGCTTCAAGCCTCACTCCCAAGCGTCAATTGTCACCAACCTCTGGAAAAAATGATACGACCCACATGAAAGGCTTCGGGAAGATCGCCCCTACCACGCCTCCAACAACCGTCCCGAGTAAAAGATCTCCAATCAGCCCACTTATCGGAAGTATCGTAAGCCCCATATCAAAAGACAAGCGGATGATAATCGTTACGATTACCCCAATGACCAATCCACATATAAACCCTCCTATTCGGTCGATGACTTTCATGATTCGCTCAACGATTGAGGTGTGGCGTCGGCGATAGCCGTCGCCACCACCGACTTCTTGTTGAGTCTTTATCTAGCCAGTGCGGTGACCTCTTTCTGCACTTTCTTGCCTACAGACCTCTCTGCGGCTTCAAGGTCATGCTCCGCTTGGAGCCCGACCCAAAATCCCGCGGTAGTGCCGAAAAAGCGAGCCAGCCTGAGAGCTGTTTCTGCAGTGATGCTACGGCGACACTTTGTAATCTCAGTGAGGCGCGATGCAGGAATACCCGTGGCTCTGGATACAGCAGCTAGAGACAAATCCATGGGGCGGATGAATTCCTCAAGAAGGATCTCACCCGGATGAATCATTGGTAGCAGGTTTTTCTTACTCATGGCTTCAGCGGTAGTCAGTGATTTCAACATCCAGCACGCGCCCATCCTCCCAGCGGAAAATGATACGCCATTGCTGATTGATTCGGATACTCCAGAATCCTTCCAAGTCACCTTGCAGGGGTTCCAAACGATTACCCGGTGGTGATCTGAGATCCTGCAGCTCCCTGGCTTGATTTAGCATTCTCAGCTTCCGCCGCGCCCTGTGCTGAATATCGCCAGGGAGCTTACGTGAGCGTTGGCCGCTATAGATTTGTTCTGTCTGGGCGTCGCCGAAACTTTCGATCACCAATACAAGCTACCATGAATTTCCGTTACGGCAAGCGTAATTACGCGATTCGTAATCTTTTTCCGACTCAACGGCATAGTGTGGAAGCCGAGCAGAGCGAGGTCATTCCACCACGTTTTGTTGGCCTTTTCTTGCCAAGAAAGCAAGTAATCCCAATCACACAACATTGGTTAGAGAAAGGGCAAAGA
>JAWVYP010000059.1:0-12258 GCA_033722655.1 Akkermansiaceae bacterium
CTAAGAACCAAGCCCCAAGAACGAGCCGCTACGCGGCTCACCCCTTAATCTCCAACAGCATCTGCGGGTTATTCGGGAACTTCTTGAGGAAGAACAACAACCTCTCCATCGCCTCCACGGGTCGGTGTCCCGAGAGGCCGCGGCGGATGAGATAAATCTTGTGGAGCATGTGCTCGGGCAGGAGCAATTCCTCGCGGCGCGTGCCGCTCTTGAAGATGTCCACAGCCGGGTAGATGTAGTTCTCGGCGATCTTGCGATCGAGCACGAGCTCCATGTTGCCGGTGCCCTTGAACTCCTGGAAGATGGCCTCGTCGGCTTTGGAGTTGGTCTGGATGAGGGCGGTCGCGAGGATGGTTAGCGAACCACCACCGCGGGTATTGCGGGCAGCGGCAAACAAACGGCGCGGCACTTCGAGAGCGCCGACGCGAACACCACCGGAGCCGATGCCACCGCGGTTGCGCCCCTTGCCCTTTTTGCCACCACCTCCGCCGAGGTTGTTGTAAGCACGAGCCAGGCGGGTGATGGAATCCATCAGCAGGAAGACGTCCTGGCCGGCCTCGACCAGACGCTTGGCGCGCTCGATGGCGAGTTCGGCCAAACGGCAGTGGTTGCGGACGTGCTCGTCATTGGAGCTGGCGTAGATCTCGGCATCGGGCAGGGCGCGCTTGAATTCCGTGACTTCCTCCGGGCGCTCGTCGACGAGCACCACCATGAGGTGCATGCTCTCCTCATACTTTTCGCGAATGGCCTCGGCCATGTGCAGCATGAGGGTGGTCTTGCCGGAGCGCGGTGGAGAGACGATGAGGCCGCGCTGGCCCTTGCCCACCGGCGCCATGATGTCGACCACGCGGGTGGTGTAGCGCTCGGGCGTGGTCTCGAAGCTGATGCGCTTGTCCGGATTGATCGCCTTAAGCTCCTCGAAGTGGGGCAGCTTGGTCGCCTCCTTGACAGTCTTGCCATTGATGGTCTTGACCTCGACGAGCTGCGGGCCGCGCGGGCCCTCCTGGTATTGGCCGTGAATCCACTGGCCGACGCGCAGGTTGAGTTTGCGGATGGTCTCGGGCGGCACGAAGACATCGTCGCGGGCCTGCTCGTAATCCTTCTCCTGCACGCGCAGGAAGCCGAAGCCCTTGGGGGCGATTTCGAGCATGCCGTCGCAGTCCATCTTGGGACCGTCCAGCTTGGGGGAGGAGCGGTCGTCCTGTTCGTCGTCGTTGTCGCGGCGCCCCTTGCGCTTGCGTTTGCGGCGGCGCTTGTTGCCACCGCCCTCCTCATTGCCATCGTCCTGTTTGGACTGGGAGCGGCCCTGATCATCTCGGGAAGGCTTCTTCTCCTTGGCCTTTTCCTCCTTGCGCTCCTTGAGCTCCTCCTCGCTGGGACCCGCCCCGTCACTGCGTGGAACCAGGGGGCCACCACCGGGCACGCGGCCAAACTTGACCGGCTCTTCCTGGCCCTTCGAGGCATCCCCGGGCTTGTCCTTGGCGGGTTGCTCGGAAACTTCATCGGCCGCTTTTTCAGGCGCCTCTTTCGCAGCCTTGTTGGCTGTCTTTTTTGCTGCCTTCTTGGCAGGCTTCTTCGCCGCTTTCTTTTTTGCAGCAGGCTTGGCCTCGGTTGCCTCCCCGGTCTTGGACTCTTCTGGGGAGTCCACTTCGGGCAGGGATTGCGATTCGGTGGGTTCGGTCATGGATAAATTTGGGGAAATGAAATTCAGTCTTCGAGCTGGTCGAGGATCTCGTCGGCAACATCGAAGTTGGTGAAAATGGCGACGGTGTCGGTGTAGTCGTCGAGCTGGTCGTGAAGCTTGAGAACCTGGCGGGCGATGACCGCGTCGGTGACGACACTCGGGTTCTGTGGAATGTAGACAAGCTTCTCGGAGCTCACGCCCAGCCCCGCATCGCGCAGGCTCTGGGCGACGACGGCCAGTTCGGTGGGCGCGCTCTGGAAGACATGCTCGTCCTCCTCGGTGAAGGCTTCGTCGGCCCCGGCCTCGATGGCCACCTCCAGCAGCTTGCCGGCCTCGAGGGCATCCGCCGGGATGCGCACCTCGCCCACATGATCGAACTGGAAGGCCACACTGCCCTGGGTGGCCACACTGCCATTGTTCTTGGTGAAGATGGAGCGCACGTCGGCGGCGGAGCGGTTGAGGTTGTCGGTGGCCATGGTGACCATGAAGGCGATGCCCTCCGGCCCGTAGCCCTCGTACATCACTTCCTGGATGGCATCGCCGCCGAGCTCGCCGGTGCCCTTCTTGATGGCGCGCTCGATGTTGTCCTTGGGCATGGACACCGACTTGGCGTTGTCGATGGCCGTGCGCAGGCGGGGATTGGCGGCGGGGTCACCGCCACCGGCACGGGCGGCCAGTGCAATCTCGTGAGAGCACTTGCTGAACACACGGCCCTTGACCGCATCGACGCGGGCCTTGATGTGTTTGACCTTGGACCACTTGTTGTGACCGGCCATGGATCAGGATGAGTGAATGGGTTGGGTGGGGTGGGTGGGCGTGATGGTGGGCGTGATGGAATTGAACACTCCTTGCGCAGCCACGAATCGGGCGAAACAGGCGGATTCCCAGGGCCTTGGGTGGGGCAAGCCACCGTCTCGGGCCATGGAATGGTTGGAGATCTTCTGAAGGGGGCGGCCAATCTCAGGCAGAGGGGCAGCGCGCGAACTTCAAAACGAGCAGTGGTGCCGGGAGAACCTCTCCTGGTTGGACCGCTCAGTCGCTCCAACGGCCCAAAACTGCCCCGTTTCCGGACCCGTGGCAACCTAAATTTTGCCGCCCAGGGGAAGAAGAAGCCCTTTAAATAGGGCGATTCGGGCCGCTTTGCCTGTTGCGGAGCGTCTTGGGTGGTGGCAATCTAGCGGCATGAGAAGCCCTTTGATCTGCCTGTCCGCCCTTTGCGGAATGCTCCTTTGCCAGCCGCTGGGCGCCGAGGATAAGGCGCCCCCGCCACCCCGTGAAATTCCCGCCGATCTGCTCGACGATGAGCATGTGCGCGAGGAACTGGCGATCAACGAGTTCACCGCGCCCTCCATCTCCAAGCTCTTCGATACCCTGCAATTCCTGATGCCGCTGCCCATCATCGAGACCGAGCTTGAGTTGCCCGAGCGCATGCCGCTCGACCGCGCCGATCTCGCCGTCGAACTCGGCTTCCTGATTGCCGAGGGCTTTCTCATCGTCCAGGCCGAGCAGCTCGAGAAGGTCGAACCGCTGGCCGCCGAGCTCAACCGCTACGGCAAGGCCCTCGGTGCCGGTGACCGCGTCAACCGCCACGCCGCCAGCCTGCTCGACAGCGCCAAGGCCAGGGACGTCGAGCAACTCAAGAAGGAGCTCACCGCGACCCAGCGCGACGTCGAGAAGGAACTCGTCACCCTGCGCGACGCCGACCTCGCCCATTTGATTTCGTTGGGCGGCTGGATCCGTGCGCTGCAGGTGTCCACCGTTGCGGTCGACAAGCAGTTCTCCCCCGAGCGCGCCCGCAAGGTCATGCGCGAGGACATCGCCGATTACTACAGCGAGACCATCGGCAGCCTCGAGCCACGGATTACCGAGCGAGCCAACTACCGCGCCATGCGCGAGATCCTCTCCGGCCTGCGCCTCGAAATGGCCATCCAGCCCGACGAGGAGCCCACGCCCGAGCAGATGAAGGAGATCCGCGAGCAAGCGGCCAAGCTGGTGCAGCTGGCATTGACGCGTAAGGAGTGATCTCAAAGGCGCTTTGTGTACGAAGAGGCCGGTGGCGGGGACCTTCGCGCGCAACAGGCCTTCGAGGGGACACACATCGCAAGCCTTGTATGTCCCCGAGCGAACTCAGCCGCCGAGGCGGGTGGACATGGCGTCGCCCAGCATTCAACGCACAGTAGCGATTTGGCTGACACCCTACTCAAACTCCCCTAAACTCCCGCCAGCTTGGTGACATACAATTCTTTGGCGCAGCCAAAGTTGTGTGTCAGCCTCACCGGCCATTCAGCTCCCTCAACACGACACCCATGAAAACCCTCCTCTCCCTCACGGCCCTGTGCACCACACTGCTTTCCGCCGAGACGCCATCCGAAGTCCTGAGGCAATTCAAGAAGTCTGCTCAGGCCAAGGACTTCGATGCCACTTGGGCGCACACGGCCAAATTTGAAGGTCAGCCGAAGGTCCTAACCGACTACTTTAAAGAGGAAATCAGGGACTTTATCGAGCTCACCAATATGGGCTGGGATTTCGAAATTCGGGAAGAGAAAGTCGAGGGCGACTGTGCGGTGATCGTCATCAATGAGCACAAGAAAAACGGCGTGGACTCCTTCGACCTCGATCCCATCTACCTCATCAAGCAAGGCGATCAATGGAAAGTCCTGCCCGAACTCACCAACTGGGACGAGGCCAAGCGAGGCATGAAGGACCAGGTCGCCATCTTGGAAAAACTCGAGCTGTGGTTTAATCGCCGCAAAGCCGAAATCAAGAAGGCTGAGAACCCATGAACATTCCCACCATCACCGGTGTCATCCGCCGTCGCATCCTGCTCAACTATCGGGTACGTCCTGAGGTGGCGGCCGCCATCCTTCCCGGCAATTTCCGTCCCAAGTTGGTGGAAGGTCACGCCATCGCCGGCATCTGCCTGATCCGCTTGGAACAAATCCGTCCCAAGGGCCTGCCGGCCATGATGGGCGTCGCCAGCGAAAACTCCGCCCATCGCATTGCGGTGGAATGGGAAGAGGGTGGCGAGACCCGTGAAGGAGTTTACGTGCCACGCCGCGACACCGACTCCTACCTCAACGCCATGGCGGGCGGGCGGATCTTTCCCGGGGTTCATCACCTCTCGAAGTTTTCGGTGGAGGACGAGAAGGGCCGTATCCGCATGCAGGTCGAAGCCAAGGATATAGACACCCCCTTGGTCGATCTTGAGCTGGAGGAAGCCGATTCCCTACCCGGCGATTCGATCTTCAACACCCTCGGAGAATCCTCGCGCTTTTTCGAGGCCGGCTGCATCGGCTATTCGGCCCGTCCCGATTCCTGCACCCTGGATGGCCTCAAGCTGCAAGTGGACGACTGGCAGGTTTCACCGCTCAAGATCCTCAGGGCAAACTCTGCCTACTACGACGATCGAAAGGTCTTTCCATCCGACGCGATCGAACTCGATCACGCCCTGCTGATGCGCGACATCCCGCACGAATGGCATTCCGAGCCCCAAATGCAGAGCGATTTGACGAAGACCCCACCCACAGTTCATTAACTCCCCGCCAGCTCGGTGACATACCATTCTTTGGCGCAGCCAAAGTGGTGTGTCACCCCATCGGCCATTCGCCAACCACACCCTCGCCGGCCATTCACCGCACAATCCCTCATGTCCTGCCAACGCATCCACCTCGGAACACCCGCACTTCTCAAATTCCACGGCCCCGACGCCTTGCGCTTTCTCAACGGTCAACTCACTCAGGACACTCAGAAAGTCGTGGAAAGCGGACACGCCCTGCCCGCTTGCGTCACCGACCACAAGGGCAAGCTGCAGTTTCGCGTCTGGTTGCACGCCCGCGGCGAGGCCATTCTCGTCGAGGCACCTGAAGGACAAAGCGAGGAACTCGAAGCCCGATTGACGCGCTACCTCATCGCCGATGAGGTCGAGGTCAGCGACTTGAGCGGCCAGTGGCAACTCCACCATCTAACAGATCTTGATGGAAATCCACCGCATCTCCCAGAGGGTGCTGTGACCTGTGAATCGCAACGCTACGGCGCGGCAGGCCTCGACTGCTGGTTGCCGGCAGGGGAGCCCATCGGGTCGCTCGCGGAGATCCCACTTCTCGAGGGTGATGAACTCGAGTCTCTGCGCATCGCGCGCAGCCTGCCGGCTTGGGGCGCGGAACTCATCGAAGGCATCCTGCCACCCGAGGCCAATCTCGACGCCAGCGACATCTCCTACACCAAGGGCTGCTACATCGGCCAGGAGGTGATCTCGCGCATCAAATCGGCGGGCAAGCTCAACCGCCGCCTGACCCGGCTGAGCTTCGACGCCGACTTGCCCACCGCAGGCCTCAAGCTCGTCAGCGGCAATGGCAAGGACGCGGGCGAGCTGACCAGCATCTCGCCCATTCCGGACGCCGGACGCCGACTCGCCCTCGGCTTTCTCAAGCGGACAGCGGAGGAAGTGAGCCTTCGGGACGCCCGTGACGGTGAGCATGCCATCGAGATCGAAGCGGGCTGAGGATGGAGCGAGCCCCAAAGAATCATTGGTATCCAGACGATTTTGGGCTAACTCTGCCCCACGTTCCTGCGCCGCCAAGCTTGTCATCGAACTCCAATTCGCTGACATTCAATGATTTGCGCGGCACCAAGCCCCAGACCTGAAGCTTCTCCAACACCACGCCCCAAAGCACATGAAATTCGGAATCATCGGAGCCGGCATGATCGGCCAATTTCACGCCAAGGCCATCACCGCCATGGAAGGCGGTGAACTGCACTCGGTATTCGACCTGCGTCAGGAGAATGCGCAAAAACTCGCCGGGGAATACGGCGCCAAGCCCTACTCGGACATCGATGAGTTCCTCGCCGACCCCGAACTCGAAATCGTCACCGTCGGCACCCCCAGCGGCGCCCACCTCGAGCCCTCGCTGGCTGCGCTGAATGCCGGCAAGCACGTGATCTGCGAAAAGCCCTTGGAAATCACCACCGAGCGCATCGACCAACTCGTCGAAGCCGCCGACAAGAACGGCAAGACCCTCGCCGCCGTCCTCAACCGCCGCTTCCACCCCGGCATGGACGCCTTCAAGAAGGCCGCCGATGAGGGCCGCTTTGGCCAACTCACCAATGCCTCCGCCTACGTGAAATGGTATCGGGACCAAGCCTACTACGACTCCGCCGCTTGGCGCGGCACCTGGGCCCTGGATGGCGGTGGTGCCCTGATGAACCAATCCATCCACACCGTCGATGCCCTGCTCTACCTCGCCGGTCCGGTGAAGTCGGTGCAGGCCAACACCGCCTGCCTCGCACACGAGCGCATTGAGGTTGAAGACATCGTGGTCGCCATCCTCGAATTCGAGAGTGGCGCGCGCGGTGTGATCGAATGCTCCACTTGCACCTGGTCCAAGGACGGCCACCCGGCTCGCGTGCAACTTTCCGGCACCGAAGGTTCGGTCTTTCTCGCCGACGAAGCTTTTGAGATCTGGGACTTCATGGAAGCCAGGCCCGAGGACGAAGAGGTTCACTCCACGCTCATGAAGGGCCAGGAAGCCGGTCTTGGCGCCAACGACCCCAAGGCGATCAACTTCTACCAGCACCAGCGCAACTTCGAGGAAGTGGTCCAGGCCATCGCCGAAGGGCGCGAGCCGAGCACCAGTTCCGCCGAGGCCCGCAAGAGCGTCGCACTGATCGAGGCCGTCTACCAATCCGCCAAAAACAACGGCAAGAAGGTCGAACTCTGACCCGTTCACCACTCGCACCACCGATTCCCCTACCATGATTCTCTCCGGCATTTCCGACGAAGCAGGTCCCAGCCTCGAAACTCAGATCAAGGCCCACAAGGAGCTGGGCTGGGAGCACATGTCGATGCGCACCATCAACGGCACCAACATCCACGACCTCTCCGAAGAGGATTTCGACAAGGCCTACGGCCAGCTCCAGAACGCCGGCATGAAGGTCATCGAATTCTCCTCGCTGATTGGCAACTGGGCCAAGAGCATTGAAGTCGAGTTCGACGTCACCATCGGCGAGGTCAACCGCTCGATTGCCCGCATGAAGAAGCTGGGCACCAAGATGGTGCGCGTCATGTCCTACGCCCAGGAACCCTGGGGCCAACGCCAGTATGCCGACGAACGCTTCCGTCGCCTGCGCGCCATCATCCGCCGCTTCGACGAGGCCGGCATCACCGCCATCCACGAGAACTGCATGAATTACGGCGGCTTCTCCGCCCGCCACACCCTGCGCCTGGTCGAGGAAGTGCCCAATCTCAAACTGGTCTTCGACACCGGCAACCCCGTCTTTCAGCGCGACCGCGCCGTCGGCGAGCCCTACCCTTGGCAGAACCCGCTGGAGTTCTACGAGGCCGTCAAAGAACACGTTGCTCACGTCCACGTGAAGGACTGCCTCAATCCGCTCGAAGGCGAGACCGAGCCCGAGCGCTACACCATGCCCGGTGAAGGGCAAGCCATGATCCCCGAAATCCTGCAGGCCCTTAAGCGCGACAACTACGACAAAGCCATCGCCATCGAACCCCACCTCGCCATGGTCTTCCACATTGAGGAGGGCGAGCCCGTCGACGAGCAGCAGTGCTACGACACCTATGTGGAGTTCGGTAAACGCTTCGAGAAGATGGTCAAGGAGGCCGGCTTCGAGGTGCATTAGGCCGCGGAACGGCCAGCTGTCGCGGCGGTCCATGACCGCGGCTACAGGCCCTTCATCCACTCATTCCAGAGCTTGTCGGCTTCGTCCGCCTTAATTTCCCGGTCCACCATGATCAGGCGGTAACGGCGGTGGCTGACCGGCTTGTTGGCCTCCTTGAGCTTTAGCGACTTCTTGACCACAGGATTGAAGTTCACGAAGGGATTGCCATGGTGCATGTTTGAGCCCCAGACCCGCAGGCGTTCGGGAGTGTCTGCGGCACTGAGGATGAGCATGGTGGCCTCGCCACCTGGCGTGTCGCCACTGACCAGGCACCACTTGGCCGGCTGGTGGTTGGCATTGTCGCGGTGGTGGCCACCGCTGCTGAGCATGGTGCTGTTCTCGCCCGTCCATTCGGGTGTGCCGCGCCAGGCGAAGCCGCTGTAGCGATATTTTTGGATGACGGGATCCACGCCCTCGACGGGATGCTGGGCGAGATCGATGTCGAGCTGATAGCCATCCTTGCCGTGGCGGGCAAAGTGCAGGGTCGCACGCTCCTCAATCACTGGCTCATAGCTTTTCGCGTCTCTGCTGATCTCGACAAGGTTGCGCGCATTCATCTGCACCTCGTCCGCATCCGCCTTCACAATGCCTGCGATGTCGCCGCGGTGACGTCCCTCACCCTGCTGCAGCTCCCAGGTGACGAACTTGTCGCCCCCTATCTTTACCAACTTCCACGGCCACCACACGCCGAGGTGATGCAGGTGGTCATCGGGCTGCATGTCGGTAAGCACAAAACCGGAGGGCGTGGTCAGCGGATGGATGAAGGCGCTGGCCGCGAACTTCTCCCCTCCCTTGGGCTCGGCGAGGGGCTCGTGCTGGTAAGCAAAGACCAGCTTGTCACCATCGCGGATTTCAAGCCTGCCATTCTGGTCGACCGCCTTGAACTGGGCCCCAGCAGGCAGGATGAGCATGGAGGAGAGCAGAAGAATTCTCATGGGCTCTATCCTACGATGAACCCAGTCTGAGTCCATCCTTCCTTACCAGTCGCGCAGCGGGCATTCGAACGCAGTGGGCGCCGGACGAAGATTTCCTCACCTCTGTCCATGTCCGGGGACATGGACGAGGAACTGGCGACCACCACCCCATTCCCTGCGCGCTAGGATCCCCCAAGGGGGAAGCTGGCGAACCAGACCTGCTTCTGGACGTGAAACCCTGAACCCACCCCGAAAACATGGGCCAAATTAAGTCCAATTTTTCTATTGCGACTCAGTCTCAACAGTGCAACTTTCCACTCAGATGCCTACACAAGCCCCCCAGCCTACCGAAGCCCACCAACTGCTGGAGCGTGTGATCCCCACCACCTCCGAGGGCTGCGATTACCTGCTCGATTTGCGCGACTTGCTCATGTCCAAGGGACACGCGGGGAAATGTGTTTCCTGCTTCTTCGGCCTGCTGGGTGACCTGCAGAAACCCGGCGCCCTGCTGCCCCTGCGCCACTGGCTGGAGCAGCATATCGAAATCGCCGTCTTTGCCGACGACCGGCAAATCGACACCCTGCCCCTCAAGCTGGAAGCGGATGCCGACTTGGACAGTTTCTGCACGCGTGCCATCGACACCGTGCGCCACGACCGCGCCCATCGCGCAGCCAAGCTTGCCCTCAAGCTGCGTTACAAGGATCTGGTGTGATCTGAATGGCGCTCTATTGTCCGCCTCGAGAGAGGGTGATGGAATTGGTTCAGATTTTTTGACCACGAATCACACGAATCTTCACGAATCTTCACGAATCCATGCAGGGTGTTGCTTGGGGTACCTTCATGGAAATTTGGGTCCATTCGTTAAATTTCAGCTGATTTTTCTAACAGAATTACCACCTGCAATTGAGAAGCTTTCTCATGTACTTGTTGCGAAACAGTCTCACCCAGAAATGTTTTGCAAGGCGCTGAAAGCGAGCGCATGGTAGTCGGGAATCCCAAACACCGATACCATGAGCACAACGACCCAAACCAAAGCATGCGCAAGCTGCGCGCACTGGAAATCCGAAAACCAAAGTGAAGGGGAGTGCCGTCGCAACGCCCCTCAACTGATCACTTTCGAAATCGACAACGACACCAAGGTGGAATCCCGATTCCCCACCACCAGCGGCAAGGACTGGTGCGGTGACTACGAGGCCAAGTAAGACAGGCCTTCATTCCCTTCACCATATCCAAACCCGCCACCCGCAAGGGCCGGCGGGTTTGCTTCGTACGGGCTTGCGGCCAGGGAACACGGGCGCCTGTAGAGAAGACGGCTTCGTTAGAGTCCAGGCCACCACTCAAGCTTGCCCATGGGAAATGGCCACGATGAACTTGTGGCGGCAAATCAATCGCCCTCAATTTCGATCGGCAACTCCTCGTCCTCGATGGGTGCGTCCCAGAATCCATCCGCCCTGACTTTCTTGAAGCCTTCCGGGGGGCTTGGGCAGCTTGGACTTGGCTTGATTCATCTCCTCCGCGAGCAAGCCGGGGCCACCAAGCGGCAGGACTAGGGACAGGCAGGGGTGACGGAACTCCTTGCACAAGGCCTTCTGCTGGCCAATCTTGCCCAAAGCCCGTGAACAAGCTGCGGCCACAGAAACGCTTGAATGACAAGCCGTCGTGACGACACCAGTAATCCTTGCCCGACCCATGAACCAAACGCTTACCCTCATTGCAGCCGTGGCCGTGTGCTCCGGCACCGCCTTTATCGCCGGACGACTCAGCTCCGAAAATTCCAGGGATACTGCGAGCGGCGAGTTCGCCGAGCCCGGCGTAAATGCCGGCTCCCCGGCCTCGGCCCTGAGTGACTTGCCGGTGGGCCCCCGGGCCGTCGGTCAGTCCCGCGCCCATGAATTGCGCCAGCGTGGCTCCACCAACTTCAGCTCCGGCGATGCCACCGTGCGAATGGAGGCCATCATGAACAATCCCGACCCCCTGGCCCGCACCGAGGAGTGGCTGCGCTTCGTTAAGGGCCTGGGGCCCGACGAGATCGAGGAAGTGGTGGTGGACTTCCGCGCCAAGGACCTCGCCCGCTACAACCTCAGCGAGTACTCCATGTTGCTGACCGCCTGGGCCAAGTTCGACCCGCTCACCGCACTCGACTACGCCAAAGAGAACACCGGCACCCCCTTTGCCCGCCAGACCATTCTCACTTCCTGGGCCACCACCGATCCCGTCGGTGCGATGAAATGGGCCGAAGCCAACCACGATGGCGAGGGCGCCAATCCCTGGATGGTCGGCGTGATCCGCGGCATCGCCGCCTCCGACCCCGAGCGCGCCACCGAATTGATGAACGGCATGCCTTACTCCCGCGAGCGCGGCGAGGCCCTGTTCGCCGTGCAGGGCCATTACCTCAAGCAGGGACCCGAGGCCGCACGCAACTGGGCCATGAGCATCGAGGACGAGCGCTTGCGCGCCGGCGCCATTTCACGCATCGCCGAGAACCTGGCACGCACCGATCCGGTGGGCACCGCCGATTGGCTGCAGGCCACCGAAAGCGAAGGAGCGAACCGCGCCATGACCGAGGTTATGGCGCGCATGGCCGAAACCGACACCGATGCCGCCATCGCCTATTTCGAGGCCATTGGAGACGAGCAACTCAAGAGCCGGGCACTGGAAGGCATCACCGACCAACTCGCCGAAAAGGATCCACAAGCGGCCCTCTCACTGATCAATTCCAATCCCAGCCTTGCTTCAGACGACGTCTACCGGGAATTCGTCTGGGGCACCCGCGACCAGGATCCGGCCCTCGGTGCGGCCACCATCAGTCGCATTGCAGATGCCGATGACCGCAACCGCACCTACCGTCGCTACCTCGGGCGCTGGCTGCGCAACGACCGGGAAGCCGCAGCCGGCTGGATCAACCAGAACCAATTGCCTCAGAACGTGATGCGCTCGGTGGAGAGAATGGTCGAGCGCATGGACAACGCGGATCGCTGATGGACA